>NZ_CP159254.1 GCF_040438645.1 Mesorhizobium sp. WSM2240 | reverse complement strand
CCTGGACCCTCGAACTGCGCAATTAAAGCTAAGACGCGGTAAACTGCGCAGTTACAATAAGACCCGATTCGTTACGAATTTACAAACGCTTAACCCTGACGCCGTTTCGAGGTTGGTTGTCCGCGGACAACTCCCTGCGAATGCAGGAGAACACCTCGACGCGAGCAGTGGTTGTCCGCGGACAACCATATAGACAGTCACGTGAAACTATGACGGAGTCGGGGCAAGCCCGACTCCTACAATCCGTCGGAAACCGCTTCTCCTTACGCAGCCTCCAGTCCGGACCTTGGCTGAAGCGAAGTCAGATAGTCGGCCGCGGCCTGCGCCTTGGCGGCGGCGGTGATGATAGCGCGCCTGTCGTTTTTCAGGACGGCAAGCCAACTTGCCAGGTAGGCGGCGGTGTTATCGCACGGATCATGAGCCACGCCGAGATCGGCGCAAAGGAATGATGCCGCGAGTTCAGCGACGAGCTCTTCCACGGCGTAGCTCTCCGTTCCGAATCGGCCACTGAGATCACGGTCCAGGCGATGCTTTGCGCCGGACCAGTGCGAGAGCTCATGCAGCAGGGTCGAATATAGGTGAACCTCGCTATCAAACCGGTCACGGCCCGGCATGAGGATGTCATCGCTGCTCGGCCGATAGCAGGCTTTCGTGCCGCTGTAGCTGACCTTCGCGTTGGTTTTTCTCACGAAAACCTCGACGGTTTCCAAGTGCGGAACAGGAACGCTCGGAAGCTCCTCGGCCGGGCTGAAAAACCGGTCAGGCAGGTTCTCGATCTGCTCGACATTGAAGACGGTGTATCCCTTGAGGTAGGGGATCGAGCGATCCTCGTCGCCTTCGCGCTCCTTCGGCGTGAACGTGCCGTACTTGACGACGAGCGTTCCTTTTTCGCCCTTCCGGACTTGCCCGCCAAGATCCTGCGCCTGTCGATAGGTCATCCAGGTGTTTTCCTCGTAACCGAACATCTGGCTGGACACCCACAGCATCAGGACATTGATGCCGCGATAGGCTTCGCCGGTCGCGCGGCGCGGGATGAGGGAGTGGCGGACGCTGCCGCGCCAAGGGCGGATCCAGGGCTTGGTGCCGGCTTCAAGCTGCTCGACGATCGTATCGGTGATGCGTTGGTAGGTGTCCTTGATGCTCTGCATGGCCGTCTCCATTCCGTTGGTTGACGGCAAAGAACGGAGATAGCCGAAGCGAGCACATGCACCTGTAGGGCCGAAACGGAGTGGAGGACCGCGACAGCGGTTGCATGGGAGAGGGGCTATCGTAGCTTGTCCGTCAAATCACCCAACGGACGGAGACGGCGCCGAGTATGCGGACGCCGGCCAGCACGACGCCAGCACAATGAGGCAGCCTGTTGTCTGTGGTGTGGGTTATCGACCGTGATCGTCGTCGTCGCGCTCACGGTCTCGCCGCGCCGCCATTTCGGCCTCGATAGCCTTCAGCCCGGCGCTTCTGTCCTGCTGCGGCTGCTCGGCCTGCTGGGGCCGCATGTGCGCCTCGGTGGCCTGTTGCTCGCGTCCCAGGCGGGAAAAGTCAGAGCGAGCGGTGAAAGAGACCTCAGAACTGCCATCGGGCAAGCGTTCGGGCAAGTCGGCGCGGTCGACGGCAATGATCCGCTCATCCGTGACGATACTGGCGACTCTGTCGTCATGGCCGAGAATTTGGCCGGTGATTTCCTCTCCCAGCCGTGCTGTGCGGATGTTGTGTTCAAACGGCTTCTCACCGCACTGTTCGAGGTCGGCAAATGCAGCACGAAGCGCCTCGCGGCGGTTCGGATTGATGCCGTCCTCCAGCACATGCTTCATTGCCGGACTGGACGGGTCGTTTGTGGTTTCGATTGATGCCTCGATCATCCGCGGCTTGCTGATGACGGTAAAATCCACCTCATGGCCGTAATGGCGGCCAAGCTCGATAATGAACGCTTCCTGGGCGCGACCGTTGCCCTCGCGGAATGGATGCACGTAATTGAGCTCGGCGAGGACCTGGCCCGCACGCTCAGCGAATTGCTCCGGGGTAGCAGTGCGAAGAACGTCGGGATCGCGGATCGGCTTGAAGGCCTCGTCCAGTCCGAAGTCGATGCGTGAGCCATGCAGGAATGAGGTGCCGCCCTTGGAAAGGTCGCCGATCGGCTCGACGCGCGCGCCGTCGATGCTTGGGCTTTCGTTGCGCGTGTGACCGGCCCACTCGTAAACGTCCTGGAAAATATAGCCGTGTATGGCCTTCAGATGTTCCTTGTCGAAATTGCCGCTCGGGCCGCGGCCCTCCCCAATCTCACTCTGTCGAATATGCGTCATGGCATACTCAGCCGGTCCCAGCTCCGAGTGTTTGGTTAGCCCGAACTTGTTGCGTAGGACACCGGCGCGATCTGGATCGCCGGGCGTGTCGGGGTAGGTGTACGATCCCTTTGCCTCGTCCGCCAATACGATTCCTCATGAAAAAAGCCGCCCGTGATCGCAGGCGGCTTGTGCACACCAGAGTTGGAGCGTCAGGCGCGCTTGAAACGCGCCTGCATCTGCACGCGAAATTCTTCCGACGTGATCTCGCCGGCGACATACCGGGCGTTGGCCGCCTCGAGAACAGGATCGTGGGCGTAGCCCTGCCGGATGTTGGCGGCGCGCGCCTGATCGGTGGCCTTCTTGCGCTTGGCAATGGCCTCCGGGGAACGATCCGGACGTGCGGAATGGATGTTCATCGGCAAATCTCCAGTTGCCTTGCACTGTAACAAGAAAAGTGCTGAAAATCCAGCACTTTGGGGTGCTTTTGGGCGTTTCTGAGGTGGGCGCCCGGCTTTTGGCCGGGCGCTTTACTGCGATTAATCGCGGGGTTCCCATTCGATGATCGCCTGCAGAGTCGGGTCGTCCTGGCCCGGGAAGCGGCCGAGATTGGCGTTGAAGCTGAGGCGCTTGATCGAGAGCGTATAGTAGGGCTTGCCCTCCGCGTTCTTCTTTTTCCAGATGCCGCCGACCTCGATGTCATGGCCGCGCGGCGACTTGGCATAGACGCGATGCGTCGGTGCTTTTTCGTTGTCCGAGCTGAACGGCACAGCGGCGATGTCCAGGTCGCGTTCGATGGTGGAGATGAGGCCTTTGCCCTTGGCGGCGTCGAGGTCGTCAGCATCGAACTGGATGTAGTTGGTGGTGGTCATGTCAGTCACTCCTCTTTGGTGGTTGCGATGATCGTTCACATGGCACGGCGGAAAGCGGTGTGCACCGAAGGCTGGAGCGCAGCGGAAGAGGCCGGCGGGCGAAAAAATTTGTCGCGCGAGGAAGCCGCAGGCGGGGAAATTTTTGGGACAGCCGGCTTTGCGCAAACCGCGTCGACGTGCGAACGAGCGTCAAAAGCAACCACCGGGGAGGGGTGAGACATGACGTTTTTGGCAACATTCACCCTGTTCGTTGTCGACCTGACAGGACAAGAAATGAGCCTATATTAGTCATTATTCGAGACCGTGCAACGAGCTTTGCGCGGTCTTTGCGCCAAAGCGCGAAGCAATATGGCTCACGTCATTTGCCGTTCGATAGCACCAATTTGGCTATCTGGGGTTAAGGCATCTGTGAGGACTTGGCGCGGCGATAGAGATGCGGACTTTCGATCTCAGCCGACCAGATCCCCAGACCCTTGCCACGCGCGCGGTTCTCGGCCTCCCCGTACTCAATCAGGCTGATAGAGTGGGAAGACGGCAGATATCGAAGCATCGCCTCGGCTAGCCCGGCGTTCACCATGGCGAGGCCAACATCGGTATCGCCGATGAAGCACTGCCCGACCAAACGGCGATACCGGTCCTGGTCGATGATTTCGCAACGGACATGCTGTCCATCGATCATCTTTCGAAGGTGACTGCGAGCAATGACACCGCAACGCCAGGTCTGGCCGTCCTTTAAGCCGGTCTGGTCGAGTTCGCATGCATCGATCGCGGCAATCCGAATGCGCTGCTGACGGATACTGATCGTGTCGCCGTCGATTACCCGCGCCTGGCCGGACCATGCCGACGGCTCGGCCGCCGCATCCATGCACCAGATTGCGGCCATGGCCGCCAATATCGTTCGAAATGTCAATTCAATGCCTCCATGGAATTACGGGCTGCCAGCCCGAAAATCGAGCGGGCAAGATGAAGCTCGCCGGCGGCAGCGCGGTCCGTCATGGCCCGCAAGTAGCCGCCCGTTTTACTTCCTGCCAGTCGTATTTCTGCAGCGTCACCGCGATTGCGACCGCTGCTTGCTGCTCGCCCATCTGTTCGATGGCGCGGCGTCGCGCATCATCGGAAATGCCCGTCAGGCGGCACATCAGCGGCACGAGCCGCGCCAGATCGGCCCAACTGCGGGGCAGGGCAAAGCCGTAGGCCTTTAAGGCCGGTATTGCCCGCACCAGGTCTTGCAATGCCACTACCGCCTGCGGCTGGCGCTCTCGCCCATTGACTTGGCTCGAAGCGCGCTCCAGGCTTGTTTCATAAGCCCTCTTGCTGGCGGAGCCAGCCTCTAGCAGATGAAGCTGTTCGGCGTCAGCCGAACGCCGATTGTCATTACTCTCTTCAAAAGGATCAGGGTTTGTAGTCTGTTTGTGTATGCCGTTTTCGGCATACGTGCATGTCGAATTTTCTGTTTCGGACGCAGATTCTGAACGCAGCGGAAGCTGCATCAGGCGCTCCACAAACCAGTCGAAAAGTGCCGAGGCCCGCCGGAGAAGGGCGCTCGGCGCCCTGGAGGCAACGCCGACAAGGGCGACGACCCGTTCGACGCGGCCCTCAATGCGAACCAGGGCGCGATCCGACAGCCTCGTAACCGTTGCCAGAGCATAGCGAAGGTTGCGCAGCGCGCCGCGATAGCGACGTAATGCTGCGCTCGCGGCCGATTTTTCGGCCTTGGCCTGCCGCACGAGCTGGTCGAGCTCGCGATAGCGGGCGATGAGGATCCGCATGTCGATGCCGCAACCGTCTACAATCGCACCATCGCCATTTCGCACCGGGTAGCGCTTGTAATTGCCGCTATCCTGCATCGTGATCAAGCCGGCGTCGAAAAGGCTGGACAGCATACGGCTCACACGACCGGCTGAGCGGCCGATCTCGAAGCCGAGCTGCTGGTTGGACTTGAAGATGATCGGACGGCCGGACTTGTCGAAGGCCTCGGCCGGGGCCGTGTTGACCAGAGTCACCAAAAGATGGCTTTCGGTCGCGCTGATCAATCCAATGCAAGTGAGGTTTTGTGCAAGCACGGCAAGCTGGCCGCGCGTCACCGTTCCGATCTCGGCCGACTGTGCCAGTCGCCGGTAATCGGCACGTTGTGGCGTCATTCGGCGACCGATTGGCCGCCGATCCGTATGGGGGTCACCCATGTCCTCGTCTCCTTTGTTAGGGACCAGGCAAAGCTTCCCCGTTCACCGAAGCGGTGTTTCTCAGTTGACAAGGAAGGGAGGGTTTGCGAGAAAGGTTTTGGCTTATTTTTTCACTGCAAACTCGCTTCCGGATTTTCGTTCGGGAGCGGTTTTTCTTTTTCTGGGCCGGTCTGTCTCTCCGTCTTAAAACGTTAGAATGCGCTAGTCGGAATCATGCTGATCCCGATGATTTGCGAAGCATAACCGGAATAACCGTTTTGGCGCAATAATTGTGGTACACGCGCCGCTCGCCGGAAGAGCCTGATGGGCTCGCATAAGGCGCATTTCCTTGCTTTTCCGTGTTTTCCAAGTGCAATACATATTCGGCTGCCTTTAAGTCAGTATACCGTATTGGCTCGCTGAAGTAGGAAAGAGCCGGCATGGCGGACCATGTCGGCTATCCAGGGCGGGGCAGGGAGTTTGAGGGGAGGGGGCTCGGGCCTCCCCTCAAAACGTAAATAAGGACAGTCGGATCCGGCCTTATTCATTCAGCGGCGGCCTCGACCGCGCTTTTGATAAAAGGTGGCCGGTCGCGCGGGAGAACACGCAACCGGCCTGCGGCTGATGTCTATTCAGCCGCTTCGGGGACCTGCTCGTTATCCTCGGTGTCCGTTTCGTGCTCGACAGGCCTCGCGTCGTCGTCGGCAGCGATCCGCACAGGGGCGGGTATCCAGCCACTACCGGCAACAAGTCGCTCGGCGATCATGACGGCTTCGGTCTTTTTGGCCGCTGCCTTGACGGAAAGCTCCGCCTCCCGGCCCTTAGCTTCGGCCACGGCAAGCTCGATGGTGGTCCGATTGACGTGCTTGAAATAGCTGTCGCCGGTCGTCTCGAACCACTCGGTCATGTCGACACTAAGTGCTCGGCCTAGCTGGTTGGCCTGCTCAATGCCCTCCTTGCGGTCGGTGAACTTCTTCTCTACCGCGTTGACCGCATGAGCGGCACCAAAGGCCAGCAGCGAAAGAAGCGCGTCCTGCGGCTGCTCTAGCAGCCAATCGAACAGATCGGCGGGATTGCCCGGCAGGTGATGGCCGTAGTTTTCGGACAGGTCACTGAACGCCGCAAGGCCCTTGCAGCTCTCGGCGTCCTTCATCGAAGGCTTCAACCGCTCATGGGTGATCGACAGTTGAAGCGCGCTTTGCTCCGAATTGTATGGATAGGCCACTTGCAACAGCATGGCATGCACAACGGCGACAAGGGCAACGTCAGGATTGTTCGCCAGTTCAATGCGCAGCGCTGCGGTTTTGTGGGCCGTCAGATCCTCTATCAGAGCCGCCGAATGCGTGACGGTCGGAATTGCGGGCTTTGCTTCGCCTGCGATACTCGGCAAGCCCTCGTCGCCCTCGTCCTCGTATGTTACCTCGGCATCGTCCGGCTTCACAAAACCGCGCTCGATGGAAAGCCTGCCGCAATAATCGAGCATGACGAAAGCGCCGCCGTTCGCCAGTGCCTCGGGGCTATAGGCTTCCGTGCGGGCGGTCAGGGCGTCAATCCGCTTTTCAACTTCCTCAAGCTTAGCCTCGGCCTCGTCGTCGGCAGCACCGCTCTCGATCAGTTCGGCAAGCTCGTCATATTCTGCCTGCGCGGCATCGAGCACTGCCTGATCTTCCTGGGAAAGGCTCACGTCTTCCGGATAGTGGCGCTCCATGCTGTGAAGTCCTTCCGGCATGGAAGTGCGGCACTCCACCCATTTCCAGCCTTCGGCACGTACCGTCCCGGCCGCCGCCTCAAGCTTTTCGGCCACCAGCTTTTCCAGCAGCACCGTATCAGTGGCATAACCGGCGTTGCGTTCATCGAAAAGGTCGCGAGTTACCGCGCCGCCCGCCGCTTCATAGGCGGCCAATCCGCCGATGAACTGGACACGCTTGTCCGTCGCGGCAACCAATTCCTCGGTGAGCGCGCGCCGGATGGAAAAAGCATCACGGTTCCAAGAGGGCAGGGCACTCCATACCTCAACCTGCCGCTGGTGATCGTCGCTGACGGTGAAGGCCGACAACTGCGCAAAACTCATGTCCTCGTCGCGGAACATCTGCAACAGCACCGGCGACACGCGGGCAAGCGCCAGCCGCTTGCGCACGATGGTTTCGGTTGTCCCGAAACGAGCGGCGATATCAGCGATTTCCTTGCCCTCATTGGCAAGGACGCTGAAGGCCTCGTACTGATCGACCGGGTGCATGTCCTCCCGCATGACATTTTCGGAAAGGCTGATTCCCGTGGCGTCCTCGCCGGAGCGCTCCTTGCATTCGACGGGAAAATCCTTCGCGATCTCGCCAGCCTCGGCCAGCAGAAGCAGCGCAGCACGGCGGCGACCGCCTGCCGTCACGAAGTAGCGGCCCTTCTTGTCGCCCTTCCGAACGACAATGTTTTGCAACAGCCGGTAGCCATCGGCTCGGATGCTTGCGGCCAACGCCTCGACGCCTTCGGCGTTGTAGGTCTTGCGAACGTTCTTCGGGTCCGCGTCCAGCTTGTTCAATGGGATGGTGATGGTGTCGGTCATGATGATTTCTCCTGATTTCCTTTTCCCGCGAAGCGGCTTCCTGCCCGAAGGGGCAGGAGCCCCGCTCCTGCTCCCGAGCTCGTGCGGAACAGCGGGGGAGAGGGGGCAAGGAGACAAATCGGAGGGGAATCACCCGCCCGAGGCAAAGCCGAAGGGGCGCGCTGGACCCGCTATGCGAATCCGCGTCGATCCTGCACGAAGCGCGGGCAAGACCCGTGCGAAGGAAGGACGGGGAGACCGATTTTCTCCTTGCAGGGGAGAGGGGGCAGCGCCCCCTTTCTCCATCAGGCGAAAGAACTTCGGCCCGCGCCAGCGGGGCGCCTGTTGACCGGAGAATGTGCTGCTCGAGGAAATGCAGGGGAGCGGCAAAAAGCTGCCGGTTCCTACCGACCTCGTCCGGGAGGCGGCAGGCCGGAAATCGCCGCACGCTACTAAGAAACGCGGACATCCAAAGAGATGCTTTTTGGGTCTGTGTCGGCTAGCGTGGCGTATGCCAATTCAACCCCATCCGAATCTGCCAGGTAGCCTTTACAAATACGCGTCACCTGACGCGGCGTTGGCGATTCTTCAAAATGGTACTCTTCAGTTCGGGCGGCCCAGCACCTTCGACGATGAATTCGATATGCGACTCAACCTCGCAATGAACATTGACGAGGAAACTGTGATCGTTGGAGCGCTAGATCAGATTTGGGAGTCAGCTTACGGGCCTGTACCAATCCCAGCGGGCAACAAGTTTGGCCGCGCCCTGCTCGCCCTGCGTTTCCTTTTCCCGCATCCCCCTGAGCGTGCAGAGTTCGACGCGTTCATGCGTCCCCAACTCGCCGACCGCGTTCGGCAATGGAATGCGGATTTGAAGCGCTTCTGCGATCTAATTGCGGGCGTATGTTCCAACCACAAGGTACTCTGCCTTTCGGCCAGCGCCACTATCGCGCCGATGTGGGGCCTCTACGCGGGCAATCACGAGGGCGCGGTCTTGCAGTATGCACCAACGAGCGACGACAGCTTTTTCCTGCTCGCAAGGCCCGTTGCATACGTGGCTGAAGTCCCCGTGCTGTTCGATAATGAGGGATTCATTGATTGGCTTTCCGGGCGACGGGCGCTCGATGAGGAGGAAAGCCTGCACGACCTCTTTGTCTACACGAAGACGCAGGCCTGGGCGGCGCAAGAGGAATGGCGCATCGTCGCTGGCGATGGCTGGCAACCCGACGCGGCTCGCGAGTTCGTGCCATTCGCAGCAGCGGATTTGCATAGTGTGATTTTCGGTTCACGGGCGAAGAATGAGTTGCGAAATGCAATCACGGCGCTGGTTGGTGAGCGGTATCCGGCATGCAGCCTTCGTCAACTCATCCGATCCGAGGTAAATTTGAACTACGAAGTTGTTGACCTTTAGCCGCACTACGCGCGGACGCATGCTGGACACGGCTCAATTGCTATCGCTCAACAATCGCTTCCGGGTTCAGGGAAAGCGGTCGGCTGACGAGTGACGCCCTATTGCAATCCGGTGGTAGACCGATTCCAATGCTCGGCATGGCCGGGCAGGAAGCGCTGTTCCGGAAAGTTCGATAGGCGATAGAGGCTTCATGGCCAGTGGCTCACCCCCGACACCGTCACTACACCTGGACATCAAGAAAATGTCCACCGTGTTCGGAAAGACCTCCGAAATCTACGGTCGTATTATCAATGATATCGCGCCTGACCTGATCAAGGAGAAGTACACGTTCGAGGAATTGTCCGAATTCGAGCGCAAGTCTCTGAATGAAGAAACTGGCCGGGAGTACTCTGGGCGCGTCTATTGGACCGAGATGCTCAACAGGGCGCATATGGCATCCGTCGCATCGGTTTTCAGAACAACCCGATGGATCGAGGTTGCGATCCGTGAACATGAGGCTGGAAGCCTCTACGGCTGCGCGTCAGCATGTAGAAGCCTTATCGAGTCGGCAGGCGACATCGGTCATAGCCTGAGTCCGGTGGCGCATACGCTCGCGAGAATTAAGGAAGCGGTCAAGGCTGAAATTTCAGGTCACGCCCCTGACGCGATGATCATTTCGAAGGAGCTGGAAGATTCCCTGATACACTTCTCGCATGCCCGCAAAGTGGCAAAAACTGAAATAGCACCTGACAGTCACAAGGCAATGCAGACGTTTAAGTACATTGACTACGTCGATCGGATGAAAATCCCCGGAGTGAAGCCTCTATACGCGAAACTATGCGAGATCGTTCACCCAGCTGCCGACTCTGTGTCGGTAACATTCGTTTCCGAAGACGGAGCCTGGCTCGCTGATCCCCGAAATGAAAGCGCGGTCCTCGAGACGTTGCTTTCCGAACGACGAAGCACTCTTTCGGGCGTTGTGATGGCTTCGTACAATGCGCCGCTGCTGATCCTGAAGACGCTTCACTCCTTCGACCTTTTCACAAAGTTGTCCGGACTGCGTAAGTACGGCTTCGACGACATTCCCGAGTGGCAGAAGATCGCAAGCGCGCTGCGGTCCTAGAACGCATGTCGGAACCGGGGCCGGAAGCGGATTGGCAGCTTCGAGTCTCGGATTATCAGAAGCGGACCTTCAGGCTCCTTCGGAGCATCAACGTGATTTGACCCAAGTCAGCGGTTGCGACCTCATTGCCGGACCGTCCTAAAATCGGGGAAAGCGCAGGTAGCAGGAATTGCCATCATTGGCCGGATTGATGTCCAAACCTGACATTCCATGATGCGTGTAAGCGAAGGGTGCCGCCTCGCCTCGTACCAAACATTTGCGCCCCCGCGAAAACGTCGCCTCAGTCGAGGCTGCCCGGCGACGAGAACGGCCGATTGGCGTCCACCACGAAGATGGCCAGCACATCGAGTTGCATGCCGCGCTCGCGCATCAGCCGGGACCTAGGGCAGAGGGATCGGCTTGTCGCTTAGCGTACGCAAATAGGCAATCAGATTAACACGTTCGGTCTCGTCGGGAACGCCGGAAATTTCCATGAGGACACCGGGCGTGGTGAGGAGGGGATCATAAAGAAAGGTGTTCAGATCCTCGTAAGTCCACGCGCCCTCCCAATCCCGCAAAGTCTTGGAATAATTGAATTCTGGCACCGATGCCCTGTCTCGGCCGACGACCTCCCACAAATTCGGACCAGTCTTGCCGCCCTTGCCTGGTTCGTTGGCGTGGCACCCGTCGCAATTTCTGCCGAAATAAATCCGGCCCTTCTCGACATCGGCGGCAACCAATTTCTCGACAATCGGTGCCGGCTTCGGCAGCACGACGCCATGCGCCATGAGATAGTCGGATATCTCGGAATGCTCGTAAAATCTGGCAAGATGGATGGGTGTCCGCGCGAAGGAGTCCGCTGTTCGGGCGTTGACATCAGCGCCCGCTTCGACCAGCGCTTTGACGCAGTCTAGGCAGCCGCGCTTGACGGCCAAATGGAGGGGAGTCTGCTTCCCCGCGGTCGAGTTCGGATTTGCGCCATGCGCCAACAGCAGCGTGATGAATTCAAACCGGTTTTTTGCCACCGCCGCCATCAGGGGTGTACCCCCAATCTTCGAGACGGCATTAACATCTGCGCCGCGCTCGATCAGCAGTTTGGCCGCATCAAGACGCTGCCTATTGATCGCATAATGGAGCGGCGCTGCGAGACCATCAGATTCGTTGACGTTTGCACCCGCATCCAGCGCAGCCGCGATGGCCGCAATGTCGCCCTTTTTGGCGGCGTCGTGAATGGCTGCCGCCTGGGATGTCATCGGGATCAAACAGAAACATATCAGCAACAGCATTCCAGCGCGCATCAGTTCCTCCCCTGCTGCAGGATAAGCATGGTACTCCTTCCGGGGGGTTACACGCCGCCCCGTCCCGGAAACTACGCCTCAGTCGAACTTGGCCGGCGACGAGAACGGTCGATTGACGTCCACCACGAAGATGGCCAGTTCATCGAGATCCGGTTGTGCCGGCGCTGAAGACCTCCATCGGCGTGTCGGCCCCGTGTCCGACCATGGCTGTGCCGGCTTCGGCATAGCTCACCCCGTGGGGCGTTCTCTGGCCGAGCTTGCCGGTCAGCACATAGAGGTCGGCTGTTCAGGATGACGAGCGCGTGTCGCGCCGCATGACTGGCACGAAGAGGTACTTCACGGTGCGTTCGTTTATCAGCAGCAGCGCCTTCGTCGCGTCCATATCGGGGGTCGCGACAGATCGGGTGCAGAGATAGAAGGCATCGCTCGTGGTTAGCATGATACGAGGGTCGCCTTCGCTGACCTGTTCCCTAAGGCTAACGACGTAGAAACCGTCAGGGTTGGAACGGACGTCGTCTCCCGAAGCAACCTCGTTGGCATGGTCAAGGCCACAGAATCTCGCGATGCGGGAATCCGCTTTTGCTGCCGTTTGCGCTACCAAAAGAAGAGCTAGAGCGATGATGGGCTTGGTGTGATTCATGTCTTCCTCCGTTCCATCCGGTGCTGATGGGATCGCTTGGAAGCGACGGCCGAATGGGCTAGGCTAGGAAGCACGCCAGGAGGGTGAAATGTCCCGAACGGCTCCTGAAATCGAACCGAAATCTGCTGAAACGATCACGTTCGGCGGTTTTGTTTTTCTTGCGAAAAGCAGAGAACTCCGAACCGTCGAAGGCAAAGCGGTCAATCTGCGCAGCCAGACTG
This sequence comes from Mesorhizobium sp. WSM2240, assembly GCF_040438645.1. Taxonomy (NCBI): domain Bacteria; kingdom Pseudomonadati; phylum Pseudomonadota; class Alphaproteobacteria; order Hyphomicrobiales; family Phyllobacteriaceae; genus Mesorhizobium; species Mesorhizobium sp. WSM2240. The sequence goes on along the minus strand of NZ_CP159254.1, from coordinate 93,585 downwards.
CCGAGGTGCTCTCCTTGCTCGCTTCGCGACCGGGCGAGATCGTGTCCAAGGATGCGCTGATGCAGGCGGTCTGGCCCGATACCTTCGTGACCGACGACAGCCTCACTCAATGCATTGCCGATATTCGCCGCGCGTTGGGCGACGACAGGCACGTGATCGTGGAAACCCTCCCAAAGAGAGGTTACCGGCTGAATGCCGATCCATCGAACGCGGCGGACCCAAACGCCGCGGTCGGCACAGAACGAGCCAAGTCACGATTCTCGCGACCCGGCTTCATTCTTGCAGCGGTCGTTCTCGTCGCGGCAGCGATCGGCGCATACTACGGCATGGAGACCTGGCGAGCCGCCCCGGTTCGTTCGAGCGACATGCCGAGGATTGCGGTGCTTCCCTTCGAGGACTTCAGCACCGGTGCGGACAAGGAATATCTCAGCGATGCCGTCGCCGAGGGGATCATCACCGAGCTGGCACGGAGCAAGACTTACACCGTCATCGCCCGGAACTCGAGCTTCAGGTACCGCGACCAGCCGGTCGACACCAGGCAGATCGGAGATGAACTCGGCGTCGACTACCTGCTTGAAGGCAGCCAGCAGAAGATCGGAGAGCGGCTGAAAGTGACCGCCCAGTTGCTGAACGCGCATGACGGATCGCATGTCTGGGCCAACACCTACAACCGAGAGATTGGCGATCTTTTCGTCGTCCAGGAGGAGATCATCCGCACGCTTGCGGATCGGGTCGGGCGCAGGATCGAGCGACCCTTGCCACAGAGCGACACTGCGCAGGTCAGCGCGCTCCGCTATGTCCAGATGGGGTTTGCCGAGACAGACAAGGATTTCTCTGCTGCGGGGAACGAGCTGCTACGGCAGTTCAGCCTCAAGGCGATCGAAGCGGATCCGAACTCCCAGTTCGGCTATATCGGGCTGGCCTTTTCCTATCGCAATGACGCGCTATTCTGGCACAAGCAGGAGAACAACCCCGACGAGGCGTTGAAGCGCGGCGCCGAATACGCGGACAAGGCAATCCTGCTCGCTCCGGACGATGCCAATGCGCATTATGTCCGCGCCAAAATTCATACCGAAGCCGGAGAGATCGAGCAGGCCATTGCGCGGTACGATCAGGCGATCGCCCTCAATCCCAGCGCCTCGAATATCCTCGCCGGCAGTGCGTCCCCGCTGATCTTTGCCGGCCGAATTGACGAAGCGATCGATCGGATCGAGCAGGCCAAGGGCATCGATCCTTTCCATCCTGACTGGTACCACTGGGACATGGGCTGGGCGCTGTGGGAAAAGAACGATTGCGGGGCTGCGCTGACCGCGATGCGGAAAATGTCAAGAATTACGAGCGGCGCACACCGAATGCTTGCGGGGATCCACGCCTGTCTGGGAAACCAGCGGGAGGCAAAGGAAGCGCTTGCGGTTTTCCTCAAGGACTCGCCCGGCGACTCCATCAGCAAACAACGCAAGCAGTGGGAGAAGATGTGGGCTGCTCCCAGCCTCGACCGCTGGATCGAACACATGCGGATCGCGGGGCTGCCGGAGTGACGGCCGGCCGTATGTGGCCCGGCAGCGGGAGATAGGCCGAACAACGGTTGGAGCCTCGTGCCGTCAGCGCTAGTTGCCGCCAAAGCAGGATCCATTATTCGCCAGGAATATTGGGGCGGGAACGTCGGCAATGGGGCCCGACTTGCGCCAATAGTGCGCTTGCACCCGAACTTCTGGAACAAGTCCGACGGCTGCCGTTCATCGGCGATGCCTCGAACTTCCGCAGATGGCGCAACCGGGACCTCTGAACGGTCGCCAATAATGTCGCTTTAGTATTTATTCGTGCGCTTTGGCGGCCGCTGGGGGTCTGAGCCGCTTCCAGGGTGGACCAACTCCGGGCGGTATGCTGTAGAGCGGTAGTTCCGCCTTGTTCAGCGGGTCAAGCAATAAGGGTGGCATTTGCGACGATCGATACAGCACCCCGCTCGACTGGTGCCATTGGCATTCCTATTTGCCATCCTTACGGGCACGGCAATGCTGATGTTACCGATCTCGCGTGCGGACCCAGGAGGGGCCCGCTGCTGACGGCCCTGTTCACGGCCGCCTCGGCCGTCTGCGTGACCGGGCTGATCGTTCAGGACACACCCACCTACTGGTCCGGATTCGGTCAAGGCGTCATTCTTGCGCTTTTCCAGATCGGCGGCTTCGGGATCATGACGGGAGCGACGCTCCTGGGGCTCCTGGTTACCCGGAAGCTGAAACTCAGCCGCCGCTTGGTCGCCCAAGCCGAGACAAAGAGCCTTATGCTCGGCGATGTCGCGGCAATCCTGCGGCTCATCCTGCTGGTCACTGTGACCATCGAAATGCTGACGACCGCCGTGCTTGCCTGGCGCTTGCGCTACGCTTACGACTACGCATGGAGCGACGCTCTCTGGCACGGGCTTTTTCAGGCGGTCTCCGCCTTCAACAATGCGGGCTTCTCCACCTATTCCGACAGTCTCTCCGGCTTCGCGTTCGACCCAATCGTGCTCATTGCAATCATGGCCGCCGTCGTCATCGGCGGCTTGGGATTTCCCGTGGTTTTTGAACTTCGGCAGGGGATACGGCACCCTGCACGTTGGTCTATTCACACAAAGATCACGCTTTTCGGGACCGCTTTCTTGCTGGTTGCTGGTCTGGTCGCGACGGCTGCCTACGAATGGACCAATCCGGCGACACTCGGCCCCTTCGAATTACCCGAAAAGCTGTTGAACGCCGGCATGCACTCGGTGATGACGCGAACCGCGGGCTTCAACAGCATCGATGTGGGAGGCATGCGGATCGAAACGCTGGCGGTCACCTACGCCCTGATGCTGATCGGGGGTGGCAGCGCCGGCACCGCAGGCGGGATCAAGGTCACCACCTTCTTTCTTCTGGGCTTTGTCGTTTGGGCCGAGATCCGCGGCCAGACGGATTCGACCGCATTCCGTCGCCGCATAGGTTCGCCTGTCCAGCGCCAAGCGCTGACGATCGTCTTGCTAGCGGTTGGAGCGGTCGGTGCAGGAGTATTCATCCTCCTGAGCGTGACGAGCTTCGCGCTTCAGGATGTCCTGTTCGAGGTTATATCGGCGTTCGCGACCGTAGGCCTGTCCACCGGGATCACCGCAGATTTGCCCCCTGCCGGGCAATTGGTCATCATTGCACTGATGTTCGTCGGACGCGTCGGCACGATCACCATCGCCAGCGCGCTCGCGCTGCGAGAACGCAATGACCCCTTCCGCTATCCAGAGGAGCGCCCAATCGTTGGCTAAAAGCAGCACATCCCACGGTGACGGTGTCGTCGTCATCGGTCTCGGCCGCTTCGGCGGCGCCGTTGCCCAGTCCCTCGTTAGTCTCGGTCACGATGTTCTCGCCATCGACGAGAGCGCTGACCTCGTCCAGACCTGGTCAAGCCAACTCACCCATGTGGTGGAAGCCGACGCCTCCAATGCCGACGTCCTGCGGCGTCTCGGCGTGCAGGATTTCCATCATGTCGTGGTCGGTATTGGAACGGACATCGAAGCGAGCGTCTTGACCGTTCTGGCGCTCGCCGAGTTGGGTGTGTCCGACATCTGGGCGAAGGCCGTGAACACGAACCACGGTCGTATCCTGGAGCGGACGGGCGCACACCACGTCGTCTATCCGGAGGCCGCCATGGGCGAGCGTGTGGCGCATCTCGTAACGGGCAAGATGATCGACTTCATCGAATTCGACGACGGCTTCGCCATCGTGAAGACGAGGACGCCGCGAGAGGCTGTCGGCAAGACGCTGGCGGACTCCGCCGTAAGGACCAAGTACGGCGTCACCGTCGTCGGCGTGAAACGGCCGCGGACCGATTTCACCTACGCCACCCCGGAAACCGTCATAGAGCGCGGCGATCTGCTGATCGTATCCGGTCCGACAAAGCTGGTGGAAAAGTTCGCCGCTATTGCCTGACGGAATGGTCCTGGTGCTCTGCGGATGCGGAGCGAGCCATCGTGACGTTTCGTTCCGTGACCGTTGGCGACGTACGGGCCGGGCGCGAGCAATGACCTGAATGGAATGGATAGCCGACATCGTCATCACGCAGTGACTATGAACCAAGCTGTTGGCAGCTCAGGGATATTAGGATCGGCACTTCCCGACGCCGATACCCGGCCCACGCTGAAGATCCGTCAGTCCATTGTGCGCAGGCGATAGCCGACGCCCGTTTCGGTGATGATGTGCTCTGGTCGCTCCGGATTGGATTCGATCTTCTGCCTCAGTTGTCGGATATAGATGCGCAAATATTGCACGTCCGTGTCGCCGCCCCACACCTCGTTCAGAAGGTATCGGTGCGTAAGAACCTTGCCGGCATGGGCAACGAGCAGACGCAGGATGTCATATTCCTTCGGCGACAGTTTCACCTCGACGTCGCGCACCGTGACGATGCGGCGTACGAGATCGACAGACAGGTCGCCGCTGGAAAACACAGGCCTTTCGCCCTGCTGTTGAAGGCGGTGCCTGAGAGCGGCGCGGATGCGGGCGAAAAGTTCGTCCGTGCCGAATGGTTTGGTGACGTAGTCGTCGGCGCCGAGATCCAAGGCTTCGACCTTACCAGTCTCGTCTGTCCGGCTGGAAAGCACCAGGATGGGAACTGATGATTCCTGCTGCCGAAGCTTGCGGATCAACTCGTGCCCCTGAATGTCGGGCAGACCGAGGTCCAGAATGATGAGATCGGGTCCGGCCTGCTCGACCTGTGCAAGCGCTTCGCGACCGTTCGCGGCTTCGAACACCTGAAATCCCTGGGTAGCCAGGCTTGTCCGCAACAGTTTCCGGATGGAAGGTTCATCGTCGATCACCAGAACCCTGATTGGGCGCGAGCTCATGCCGCCGTGTCCAATTTGCCAGTTTCCTCCGGGACTGGAATGGCGATCGTGAAGACCGCGCCGGGGCGATCGTTTCGGTTGGCAACCTCGATGGAGCCGCCCATGGCTTCGATGAAGCCGCGGCAGATGGCAAGACCGAGACCCGTGCCGGCACGCTGGCTGTCGCTTTTACGCACGCGGTAGAATTTGTCGAAGACGCGGTTCAGGTCGTCGGCCGGAATGCCTCCCCCTTCGTCGAGGATTTGCAGCCGCACCATGTTATCGTCGAGCCAGGCCTGGATGCGGACGGCCGAGTTCGGCGGCGCGTATTTGGCGGCGTTGTCGAGAAGATTGAACAGCACCTGCTCGAACAGCACCGCGTCGAGGCTCACCATCGGAAGATCGGCCGCGATCTTCGTTTCGACTCGGTGATGCGACAGGATCTTGTCAGCCCGCCGGAGAGCGGCGCCTACCACTTCGCTGATGTCGTGAAGGCTCATATTCGGCGCGACCGCTCCCGATTCGAGCCGCGTCATGTCGAGAAGATTGGCGATGAAGCGGTTGAGACGCTCGGCTTCGTCCTGGATCGTCGAGAGAAGTCCCGCCTTGTCTGCCTCTTCGAGTCCCGACAGGGTGCCGAGGCTGCTGGCGGCGCCGAGGATGGAGGCAAGCGGGGTGCGCAAATCGTGCGATATGGAGGTGAGGAGCGCCGACCGGAGCTGGTCCTTTTCGGCCGCGCGCTTCGCCCGGTCAACGTCTTCGGCAAGGTTCACGCGCTCGATCGCAAGCGCGGCCTGGTCGGTGAGCGCATCGAGCAGCCGCCGCTGGTCGGGTGTCAGGATGGCGCCGGCCTTGTCGCTGTCGATGCCGATGACGGCAACGGCGCCGCGTCCGGTGCGCATCGGCAGAAACAGGCGCTTTGCGCCAGGCAAGGTGTCGGCGCCGCGGCCTGCCGGCCGATTGTTTTCCCATGACCATTTGGCCGCGGCCAGATCGGCTTCCTCGGCAACGTCCTCGGGCGGCCACGCCGCCCTCAGCGTGATGGAGCCATCGCTCGGAAGAAAGAGCACGACCCGGACCTTGAGCATGGATGCGACCTGAGAGGCGGTCGCCCAAAGCAGGTCGTCGAGAGTCGCAATGCCCGCGAGCTTGCGGCTGAAGAGGTAGAGATCCTCGGTCGTCTTGGCGCGCCGGCGCGCCACCATCGCCTGGCTGCGCACGCTTGCCGTCAGGTTGCTGGCGATCAGGGCCACCACGAAGAAGAAAAACAGCGCGACCACATTTTCGGGATCGCTGATCGTGAATGTGTGGAGCGGATGTATGAAGAAGAAGTTGAAGGTAAGCATGCTGACGACGCTGGTGAAGAGCGCGGGCAGAAGACCATAGGCGACCGCGCTCACCAGAACCGCGGTCAGAAAGACCAGCGCGACATTGTCGACATCGAGATACTGGGCAAGCAGCAAGCCGAAAGCGAGCGCCACCGCAATGAGGCCGATGCTGACCAGGTATGGCTGGAGTTCAACTCCGGCCGACACATCGCGTGTCGCCACTGTTTTTCCCGGCAAAGCATCGCGTTCGGCTCCCGCGATGACATGGACGGCAATGTGTCCGGCGCCGCGCACGATGTCATAGGTGACGGATCCGAAAAGCAATTCATGAAAGCGAGACCGCTGGCTCTTGCCAATAATAAGATGGCTGAAATTGTTGGCCTCGGCATAACCGATGATCTCCTTCGCGAGCCCGCTGCCGGGGATCGTGACGGCTTCGCCGCCGAGCTTCTCGGCAAGGCGCAAGGCGTCCGCGACGCGATCGCGTTCGGCCTCTGTCAAACGCAGCGCGCGCGGCGTTTCGACGTAGAGCGCCACCCAGGGCGTTCGCAGCCGTTCGGCCAGGCGGCGCGCGTATCGCACGAGTGCTGCCGCCTTCGGATGCTCGTTGACGACCACAAGCACGCGGTCACCGGCCGCCCAAGGCCCTGAGATGGCATGAGCCTGCATGTGCGTGAGTAACTGCTGGTCGACACGCTGGGCGGTGCGTCTGAGCGCAAGCTCGCGAAGTGCTGTCAGGTTGCCTGGCGAGAAGTAGTGGGTCAGCGCCCGTTCCGCTGTCTTGGGGACATAGACCTTGCCTTCCTTCAGGCGCTGGATCAGGTCTCCGGGCGTCAGATCGATGACCTCGATTTCGTCGGCGCGGTCTATGAAGGCGTCGGGCACGGTCTCGCGGACGCGTATGCGCGTGATCTGCGCCACGACGTCATTCAGGCTTTCAAGATGCTGGATGTTGACCGTGGTATAAACATCGATCCCGGCGGCGAGCAGGTCGTCTACATCCAAGTAGCGCTTGGGATGCCGGCTTCCGGGCGCGTTGGTATGCGCCAGTTCGTCGACCAGCACCAGTTGCGGCGCGCGAGCGAGAACGGCATCCAGATCCATCTCCTCGATGGCGCGGCCCTTGTAATCCATGCGGCGGCGCGGAACGATCTCGAACCCTTTCACCAGGGCTTCTGTCTCCGCGCGCCCATGGGTCTCGACGACGCCGATAATCACATCGACACCCTCGCGCTTCCGCCCTGCCGCGCTGAGAAGCATCTCGTAGGTTTTTCCCACGCCGGGAGCGGCCCCCAGGAAGACCTTGAGATGGCCGCGCGACTCACGCGACGCCTCCTCGAGGAGAGCCTCGGGGGATGGGCGCTTGTCCTTGACGTTGTGGTCGGACATCGATCGGGTTCTGCTCAAACTGCCTCGGCCAGAATGGAGTGAACAGCGGCAGCGCTACCCGCCTGCCGGAGCTTTGCCAGGGTTTCCGGATTTCGCAAGACGCGGCACGCGCTGACCAGCGCTTCGAACGGCTCCTGTGTCGGGCCTTCAGGTCCGATGATAGCGCAGACCAGATCGACAGGTCGATCGTCGCCGGCTTCAAAATCCACCGGCTCGGCCAGCCGGACAAGGGCGGCATGGGTCGTCCCAAGCTCGCGGAGCCGTGCATGCGGCACCGCTATCCCTTGGCCGAATCCGGTAGTGCCCAGGTTTTCACGTTCGGTGAGCGCCTGGAAAATACGGTATCGGGCAAGCCTGACTGGGCAGCCAGCATTCTGGCGAGTTCCAGCAGCACATGCTTCTTGGACATAGCTCTGACGTCCAGACCAACGTCTTCCAGGCTGAGCAGGTCTGTTATCCGCAGCATCGCGTCCTCCTACTGTACCGCTTCAGCGTCAAGGGCCAAGTTCAGTCGCAGCACGTTGACCCTGGGCTCGCCGAATATTCCCACGATCCGGTCCTCGATATGGGCGGCGACGAGTTGGCGCACGTGGTCCTCCGGAAGATTGCGGGCTTTGGCGACACGCGGCGCCTGGAAAAGTGCGGCTTCGGGCGAGAGATGCGGGTCGAGCCCGCTTGCCGACGTCGTCACCAGGTCGACGGGCACGGGAACTCCGGGGTTCTCGCCGCTGAGGGCCGCCGCGTCGGCCGTGACACGCTCGATCAGCTTCTTGCTGGTCGGGCCGAGATTGGAGCCGCCGGATGCCGCAGCGTCATAGCCGTCGCCGGCGGCCGAAGGGCGCGTATGGAAATAACGCTCTCCGGTGAACGACTGGCCGACGAGTTCGGATCCGATCACCTTGCCGTCCCGTTCGATCAGGCTGCCGTTTGCCTGCCGGGGAAAGACCGTCTGCGCAATTCCGGTGACAGCGAGGGGATAGGCGACGCCGGTGAGGAGGGTGAGGGCCACGATCATGACCAGCGCGGGGCGAAGCTGTGCGAGCATTTCTGTTGGTCCTTATGCAAGGCCGAGCGCGGTGATTGCTACGTCGATCACCTTGATGCCGACGAATGGAATGATGACGCCGCCAAGGCCGTAGATGAGAAGGTTGCGGCGAAGCAGCGCTGCCGCGCCGACCGCGCGGTATTTTACGCCTCTGAGGGCGAGCGGGATCAACGCCACGATGATCAAGGCGTTGAAGATGATCGCCGAAAGGATCGCGCTTTCTGGTGTGCCGAGCCGCATCACGTTGAGCGTCTGGAGTTGCGGATAAAAGGCGACGAACATCGCCGGGATGATGGCGAAGTACTTGGCGACGTCATTGGCAATGGAAAAAGTCGTCAGCGATCCCCGCGTCATGAGAAGCTGCTTGCCGATCTCGACGACCTCGATCAGTTTGGTCGGGTCGCTGTCGAGATCAACCATGTTGCCGGCTTCCCGCGCCGCCATCGTGCCGGTGTTCATCGCCACGCCGACATCGGCCTGGGCGAGCGCCGGCGCGTCATTCGTGCCGTCGCCGCACATGGCGACGAGTTTTCCTTTCGCCTGTTCGTCGCGGATAAGCTGAAGCTTGGCTTCGGGCGTCGCCTGGGCTAGGAAGTCGTCGACGCCCGCCTCGGCGGCGATTGCCGCCGCAGTCATGGGATTGTCGCCGGTGATCATCACGGTGCGGATGCCCATTTGCCTTAAGGCGGCGAAACGCTCCTTTATGCCGCCTTTGACGATGTCTTTCAGATGGATGATGCCGAGGAGACGCCCGTTGCGAACAACGGCGAGCGGCGTGCCGCCGGCCTTGCCGATCTCGTCGGCGATGGCGCGGATTTCACGGATACTGTCGCTCGACGCCCGCGTGCCGACAGCTGTCGAGCCACTGACGGCGAGCGCCGCATTCGGATTGGCGCCGACATGGGCGAGAATGGCGTCGACCGCGCCCTTGCGGATCGAACTGCCCTCGACGTCGACGCCGCTCATGCGCGTCTGCGCGGTGAAGGGCACGAAATTGGCGTGGAGCTGCTGCATGTCGCGGCCGCGAATGCCGTATTTTTCCTTGGCGAGCACCACGACGGAGCGACCTTCGGGCGTCTCGTCGGCGAGCGAAGCCAACTGCGCCGCATCGGCAAGCTCGCGTGCGTCAACGCCCCGCACGGGCAGGAATTCCGTCGCCTGGCGGTTGCCGAGCGTGATGGTTCCGGTCTTGTCGAGAAGAAGCGTGTCCACGTCGCCGGCCGCTTCGACTGCCCGGCCCGACATTGCAAGCACGTTGAAGCGGACGAGCCGGTCCATCCCGGCGATGCCGATCGCCGACAGCAGCGCGCCGATCGTGGTCGGGATCAGCGTGACGAAAAGCGCGACCAGGGCGATGACGGGGATCGACCCGCCTGCATAGATGGCAAAACTCGGGATCGAGGCGACCGCCAGCACGAAGATGATAGTCATACCGGCCAGCAGGATGTTGAGGGCGATCTCGTTCGGCGTCTTCTGGCGCGAGGCACCTTCGACGAGGCTGATCATTCGATCGAGGAAGGTCGAACCGGCCGCCGCCGTGATCCGCACCTTGATCTGGTCGGATAGAACTTGGGTACCGCCGGTTACCGCCGAGCGGTCGCCGCCCGATTCGCGAATGACCGGGGCCGATTCGCCCGTTATCGCCGCTTCGTTGACCGAAGCGACGCCCTCGATGACTTCGCCATCGGAGGGTATGATGTCGCCTGCCTCCACGAGAACGATATTGCCCGGCTTCAGGCTCGTGCCCGGGACCAGCTTGTAGTCGGAGGCGGCTTCGTCCGCGAGCAGCTTCGCCTGCGTTTCAGAGCGCGCCTTGCGCAGCGTGTCGGCCTGGGCCTTGCCGCGCCCTTCCGCGACAGCTTCGGCGAAGTTGGCGAACAGAAGCGTAAACCAAAGCCAGAGGATGATCTGAAACGAGAAGGCGAGATTCTCGCCCCCTGTCGCGAGGTCGCGGATGAAGAGCAGCGTGGTCAGCGCCGCCACGACCTCGACCACGAACATGACTGGATTGCGCAACTGCACTCTCGGATCGAGCTTTACGAAGGCAGAGCCGATCGCCGGCCTGATGATGCTGCCGCTGAAAAGGCTGATTGTGTCGGATTTGGCCATGATGCCGTTCCTGTCAAAATGTCTGGCCGGCCATCATCGCGAGATGTTCGACGATGGGGCCGACTGCGAGTGCCGGAAAGAAGGTGAGGCCACCGACGATCAGCACGATGCCGACGAGCAGTCCGATGAACAGTCCGCCATGGGTGGGAAACGTGCCCGCCGAAGCCGGAACGCGCTTCTTTGCCGCAAGCGAGCCGGCGATCGCCATCACCGGAATAATGACGAGGAAGCGGCCGGCCAGCATGGCGAGACCGATTGTCAGATTGTACCAAAGCGTATTGGCGGACAGTCCGGCGAAGGCGCTGCCGTTGTTGGCGGCCCCAGAGGTGTAGGCGTAGAGGATTTCCGAGTGACCGTGCGGACCCGTATTGGCAAGAGACGCCACGCCGGTCGGCAGGACCACGGCCATCGCCGTGAAGCCGAGGATCGCCAGCGGCAGCGACAGGATGGCCAGCATGGTCATCTTGACCTCCTTGGCCTCGATCTTCTTGCCGAGATATTCCGGCGTGCGTCCGACCATGAGGCCGGCGATGAAGATCGCCAGGATGACGAACAGGAGCATGCCGTAGAGGCCGGCGCCGACTCCCCCGACGATCACCTCGCCAAGCTGCATGTTGATCAGCGGTATCATGCCGCCGAGCGGCATGAAGCTGTCATGCATGGCGATGACCGCGCCGCAGGAGGCCGCCGTGGTGATGACCGCGAAGAGGGCAGACAGCGCGATCCCGAAGCGCACCTCCTTGCCTTCCATGTTGCCGCCCTCGATCCCCAGCGCTGTGAAAGCCGGGTTGCCGGCTGCTTCCGCCCAGTAGGTGACGGCGACGCCAGCGAGGAACAGCACGCCCATGGCGGCAAGTATTGCCCAGCCCTGCCGTTCGTCGCCGACCATGCGGCCGAACACGTTGGTGAGTGCCGCGCCTATGGCGAAGATCGACACCATCTGGAGGAGATTGGTGATCGCGTCCGGGTTCTCAAACGGGTGTGCGGAGTTGGCGTTGAAGAAGCCGCCGCCATTCGTGCCCAGCATCTTGATCGCAAGCTGCGACGCCACCGGGCCGACCGCGATGGTCTGCTCGGCGCCTTCGAGCGTTGTGGCGTTGACATAGGACGACAGCGTCTGCGGCACGCCCTGGAACACCAGGACCAGCGCATAGATGACGCAGATCGGCAGCAGGATGTAGAGCGTGCCGCGAGTCAGATCGGCCCAGAAATTGCCAACCGTGCGCGCGGAAGCGCGCGAGAAGCCGCGGATCAGGGCCATGGCGATGGCAATGCCGGTGGCTGCCGAGACGAAGTTCTGCACGGTGAGCCCGGCCATCTGAACGAGGTAGCCCATCGTGCTCTCGCCGCCATAGCCCTGCCAATTGGTGTTGGTGACAAAGCTGACGGCGGTGTTGAAGGAGGAGTCCGGCGTCACCGCGCCAAACCCCATCGGGTTGAACGGCAGCGCGCCTTGCAGGCGCTGCAAGGCGAACAGCAGTACGAAGCCGGCCGCATTGAAGAGCAGCATCGCCACCGCGTAGGTCAGCCAGTGCTGCTCCTGACGCCCGTCGATGCCGGAGAGCGCGTAAAGACCGCGCTCGATGGGGTGCAGTACGGGCGAAAGCAAAGTGCGCTCGCCGTTGAAGACGCGCGCCATGTAGCCGCCGAGCGGCTTTACCAGCGCAACGACGATCACGCAAAAAAGAGCGATCTGTATCCAGCCATTGATTGTCATGGAAACCCTCAGAACCGTTCCGGGCGGACAAGCGCATAGATGAGGTAGCCAAGGAGCAGCACGGTCACGAGGCCACCCAGGGCGTAGTCGAAAATCATCGTCGTTCTCCTCAAAGCCTGTCGCAGGCCAAGCCGTAGATGATGGAAAGAGCGAAAAAGCCGAGGCCGATCGCCAGCAAAAGAACATCAAGCATTCGGGGCTCCAATCGGATGTGACCATGTGGGCGCGCGCAGCATCCGTCGGCCGTCGATGATGCGCGCGATGGATGCCTTGGTTGTGGCGGGAGAATTGGCGGATGAGGGATATAAATTCGAGAGGGGCCGCCAGCCGATCTCATAGTAATTTCATATATGGATGCCCCGGGGGTCGACCGTCACCGGAGCTTGTTGGCGCTTGCCAACTGGTGGATGACGAACCGCGGTCGACACTCTCCATCGATGGTCGTCGAGTGTCAAAACGGGACAACTGACGTTTTATCGGCCCTCGCCGAACGGCTTGAATGAGATCCGCCTCCGGTTGTTCAACGGCACTCGCGCCAACGGAAGCATCTGGCGCAGCCACGACCTCCAGCGTGGTCAACCGCAATGTCTGCTTCTGGGCGGAGGCAAAGTTCGCGTCTATGGCCGACATGAGGGCGCGTTGCCGCCGAAGCTTGTTCACTCGGTGAAGGTCAGCTTTCTCGACGTAGCCGCCCCAAACCCGCCAGTCCGTTTCCCACCCCGTCGTGGACTCGTCGATTTAACGCTGGTCAAAGCGGTCATCCGGGTTTCCGTCGGATGACCGCCCAACGTCAAATTTCGGTCCGCTCTGCCAGGAGCAGCGCGTCCTCCACGTCGACGCCAAGATAGCGCACCGTGTTCTCGATCTTGGAGTGACCAAGCAGGATCTGGATGGCGCGGATGTTGCCCGTCGCCTTGTAGATCATCGACGCCTTCGTGCGACGGAGCGAATGTGTGCCGTACTCCTCCGGACGCAAGCCGATCGCGGTCACCCACTCGTCGACCAAGCGCGCGTATTGCCTCGTGCTCATGTGGTGTGAATGGTCGACCCGGCTCGGGAAGGCATAGTCCTCCACTGTGCCGCCACGCCGTTCGAGCCAGATGAGAAGGCTGGCTCTCACGTCGCTGGTGATCTCGAACTGGACCGGCCGCCCCGTCTTTTGCTGAACGACGATCGCGCGAGTCCTGATCTCTGGTCCGGCGACCACATCGCGAATCCTGATCTTGACCAGGTCGCAGCCACGAAGCTTGCTGTCGATTGCAAGATCGAACAGCGCGCGGTCCCGTATGCGTCTTTCGCGATCGAGGAAAAACCGGATCGCCCAGATCTGCTTCTGAGTGAACGGACGCTTAGTGCCTACCTTCTTGCCTGCATTCCAAGCCGCGCGCTCGCGACTAGCATCATCGAATCGAGAATGGCCCATGTGAGTTCTCCTCGGCCTTGATTGGCCAGAGGACAAACGGGGCCGTCAGCATCACGGCTTAAGGGGCCGGAAGCCGCCGGTCCGGTTCCGGGGTCCCTTTGAGGTAAGCCGCCGTTCAAGAGAACAAGCGTCAAGGCGAGTTCGCCAGAGCTTCGGGATGCGATTACAGTGGGAGCGTGGCGGTCACGCTGACAGAGTGGATCCAAACACCTCTCACAGTCGGGGCCTGCAGCTTGGGTCGCGTGTCGGGGCACATCGTGCGGTGGCATCGGCTACGCGGCCGCCGTGAAAGCCGCCAATCTAGGTTACCCCAACAACGTAAGGAGTACGATCGTGAGCGAGCCAACCGTGGCCGAGGCAACCGACAGCATCTATGCATCGCTGCAATCAGACAATGCCGACATCGACACACATATAGCGAGCCTCAAAGCAGCGCTGACACGGGAAGGGTTGAAAGAGGCAGTGTTTGATCCGACCAGGCTCGCACAGAACAACCGTTCAGGGCGCAAGCTGATGCAGGCTTATTTCCGGCAGCGGGGCGTGCGAGTGACCTTTTCGGCCTAGTAGAGCCACCGCGGAGGCGATCTCAAGCAAGCTGGGCCGAAAGCGGAAGGCGTTTTGGCAATGTCGCGTGGAAAGCCTCCATTCCGCTAGGCAGTCCTTGTTTCAATTGCAGCCGTCGCATCAATCGCGCCATTCGATCGCAAGCGACCTTCGTAAGCCCTAGACTTAACCCAGCAAGTCCCGTGACTGCGGCCGCCAAATCCTGTAAAAATGGGTCCGTCGTCGCGACCGAGCCGACTTCGGCGCACCGTGTTTGATCCGCCGTTCGGCACCCTCACGAGGCATCAGCGCCGGTCCTGCCGGCCGGCATATTGTTGTCCGCCGGTAGGGCCGATCCCTGCCGTGCAAACGGGGAGAACCAGCATGCCTGACAATTCGATCCGGCCATTCCGCGTTGACATTCCGGAAGAAGATCTTCTCGAACTCAAGCGTCGTGTCAGAGCCACGCGATGGCCCGAGCGGGAAACTGTCTCGGATCAGTCGCAGGGCGTAAAACTCGAGACAATCCAGGAACTTGCGCGCTACTGGGCCGACGAGTACGACTGGCGCAGAATCGAAGGAAAAATCAACTCGTACCCGCACTTCCTCACGGAAATCGACGGTCTCGACTTCCATTTCATTCACGTTCGTTCGAAGCATGAGAATGCCGTTCCGCTCCTAATTGCGCATGGCTGGCCGGGCTCGATAATAGAGCAAATGAAGCTTATCGAGCCGCTGACCGATCCAACCGCGCAGGGCGGAGGCGAAGCGGACGCATTTCACGTTATTATTCCATCGATGCCGGGTTACGGCTTTTCGGGGAAGCCGACCGCCACGGGCTGGAATCCCGACCGTATCGCGCGCGCTTATGCCGAGCTGATGGCCCGCCTTGGCTACCAGAGATACCTGGCGCAAGGCGGTGATTGGGGCTCCATCGTCGTCAATTTTATGGGCATCCAGGAGCCGCAAGGTCTGATCGGAATACATACTAATATGCCCGAAGTGGTACCGCCTGACGTGGATGCGGTGATCTGGTCCGGCTACCCGCTGCCGGCGGACCTTACGGATGAGGAGAGGAAAGCCTGTGAACAAATCCGCGAGAACAAGTTCGCCTACGCCTTCATGATGGGCACGCGTCCGCAAACCCTGACTGGACTGGTAGATTCGCCTGTCGGATTGGCAGCATTCATGATCGATCACGACTGGAAAAGCCACGCTATGATCGCGAGATCTTTCGCCGGAGTGGAAGAAGGCCTCACCCGCGACGACGTTCTCGACAACGTGACGCTCTTCTGGCTCACGAACACTGCGATTTCTGCGGCTCGTCTTTACTGGGAGAATACGGTCGCAGGAACCTCTTTCTTCGCTGCCAAGGGCGTGAGGCTTCCGACGGCCTGCAGTGTATTCCCGGACGAGATGTACGAAGCACCAAGGAGCTGGGTTGAAAAGGCATATCCGAACCTCATACACTTCAACACACTGCCGAGGGGCGGACATTTCGCGGCTTGGGAGCAACCCAAGTTCATGACGGCCGAAATTCGCACGGCCTTCAAGCCCCTCCGCCAAGCGATTTTAATCGAGACGCCGGATCGGCCCGAGCCAATATTGGCCTGATAAGCTGTTGAAAGTCGAATTGCGGGTGGCTGTCATGCCGCCACCCGCGCTTCTTCTGCGGATTTGCTCGGCATGGCGTAATACCCAGTGGCACCGGATGGCCTAGCTTTACCGCGCCCTTCGCCGAAGAACATCTGCTTGGCATCCGCGACACCAGCTACGGCATGGTCAGAACGGAAATCGTTTGCGCGCGTTGTGGCGCGCACCAAGGCCACGTCTTTCATGACGGTCCGCCGCCAACCGGAGAGCGTTATTGCATAAATTCAGGATCGCTTGAGTTCACGCCCGAGGGGGAGCGGCTTCCCGACAAGCTCCGCCGAGGAGCACCCGAAGGTGAGCCGGTAAGCTGAACCCTATTGATGGCGAACGGCAGCTTTCTGATGCCAGATCGCGACATTCGGTGCGTTCGCCGGAGACGTCTGAATCTGGCGTACTACGATGTCTAGGATAGTCTCCGGCAACGTCTGCTGTTGGGGACTGTAAAGATCACCTCAACGACCGACATGGAGCGCTTTGCAGACTGTCAGCACTGGACCAGAAGCGGACCGGCAGCTTCTGGTTTCAGATCCAAGTGAGCGGACATTCAGTTCGCGCGAGTTCTGACTGATCTGCCAATCCTTAAGCTTGCCCAACTGTACATCCACCATTGCGTAGCGAACTCCGCCGCTATGTGAACGAACTGCCACCGGCCCGGGCGCGTGTCTGCGGCAAATTTGGATCTGTCCGACCGAGGATGACCTGCCGGAGGCCCTCCAGGGTCGTCTGGTAGTGTTCTGTCAGCAGCCGACACGCAAGCGCGGTATCCCGCTCCAGCACCGCGTCCATGATCGCCTGGTGCTCGGCCGCCGCGCCCTCGCGCCGTAGCCGGCTCGGATTCGTGTTCATCGACAGGTTCCGGTACCGGACCGCCTGATCCATCAGCGTCGAGCAGAAGCCTAGCAGCAGGCTCGATCCGCATCGGTCCAGAAGCAGCATGTGAAACGCCTTGTGGCGGACTTCCCATTCCTCGGAGATTTCCCGCCCCTGCTGGGTGGGCAGCAGCCGCTGCGTGCGCGCAAGGCGATGGTAGCTTACCACCAGCTTCTCCTCCCAGGCGTCATCGACGTTGCGCATCGACTGCTCCAGCGCGAGCGTCTCCAGCCAGATGCGCGTCTTCACCAACTCCTCGAGATCGGCCATCGAAATGGTCGCGACGAAGAAGCCGCGGTGGCTTTTCCTGTCGACAAGCCCCTCCGACGAAAGCCGGTTCAGCGCCTCGCGGACCGGTACGGCCCCGATCCCATAGCGTTCGGAGATCGCGTCTATCTGCAGCTTCTCGTCGGGAAACAATTCTCCGTACAGTATGTCGTGGCGAATCCGGTCATAAGCCTGCTCGGACAGGTTCCTGACCTCCACCACGCCGGCGCTCGTACCGCTCATCTCAGCCGATCGCTCCCAGCCGTTCGGCCTTATTCCAGAATACCAGTCGCCGCTGGGCCCAGGCGATGGTGAAATAGAGTGCCAGGCCGAGAAGGCTGAGGTAGAGGATGAGCGCGAAAACGCGCGGCGTGTTCATCTGGCTGGCCGCCTGCCTGATCAGCGCCCCGAATCCCTTCCCTCCTCCCAGGAACTCTCCCGTGATCGCGCCGGCCATGACACCGACCGAGGCGATCTTCAGGCCGGTGAAGATATAGGGCAGTCCGGTCGGCAGCTTGAGACGGATCAGCGTCTGGAACCGTGATGCTCCCATCGACTTGAACAGCATCCTCTCGCTTTCGGACGCGGCATACAATCCGGCCGCCGTCGCCACTACGATCGCGAAGGTGGCGATAAAGGCGGCAAGCGCCACCTTGGAGGATATGTCGAATCCCAGCCAGGCGATGAAAAGAGGAGCGAAGGCGATCTTCGGCATTGTGTCGATCGCAACCAGATAAGGCATCACCGCCCGCTCGCCGAACTTCGTCTCGCCCACCAGCACGCCAAGCGAGAACCCAATCGCAGCAGCGATCAGGAAACCGTAGATGACGGTCAGCGTCGTGGTCCACAGCGCCCCCAGCATGTAGTCTCCGGTGATCAGGTTGTGCCCGACGAAGATCAGGTCGTCCAACGTTTCTCGCGGGCTGGGAAGGATGATAGGTGACACCCAGCCCATGCGCGTTACGAAATCCCAGATCGCGACCACGATGACGAACAGGATCGTCATGGCGAGCCAGCGCGGGATCCTATCGATGAAGGCGTCGCGTTCGACCCAGATGGTATCCGCGCCTTCGGTAGTCGACACGTCGGTCATGAGAAAGCCTCCCGGCCGAGCAGATTGCGGATGTACGCCACGATTTCGCCGAAGTGCGGCGTGTTGATCATCTCCAGCGTGCGCGGGCGCGGAAGGTCGATCCGAACGTCTTCAACGATCCGGCCCGGACGCGGCTGCATCACGAGGATGCGGTCCGACAGGATCACCGCTTCGGCGAGCGAATGGGTGACGAGGAAGGCTGTCGCCTGGCGCTCCACGCAGATGCGCTGCAGCTCCATGTTCATGAAGTCCCGCGTCAGCTCGTCGAGCGCGGAGAACGGCTCGTCGAGCAAAAGCACGGCCGGGTCCGCAATCAGCATGCGGCAGATCGCGGCGCGCTGCGCCATGCCTCCTGAAAGTTCGCCTGGATAGACATTGCCGAACTCGCCCAGCCCGACGAGCTGCAGCAGGTCGCGCGCACGGGCGGTGGCAGCTTTCGCGGCGGCGCGGCCGCTGCGGATTTCGATCGGCAGCACGATGTTCTCGACCGTAGTCTTCCAGGGCAGCAGCGTCGCCTGCTGGAACATCATGCCGATATCGGGCCGAGGGCCGAGCACCGGCCGGCCCTCCAGCACGACCCGGCCCCGGGTCGGCGGCAGGAGCCCCGCCATGATCTTAAGCAGCGTCGACTTCCCGCAGCCGGACGAGCCGATCACGGACACGAACTCGCCCCTGCGGAGCATCAGGTTCACATCCGTCAGCGCGGTCAGGCTGTTGCGGGCATAGGTCTTCGACAGCCGCTCGATCTCATAGACCGGCCGCATCTCCGGTGCGATCGGCATTGGACGCAGCGGGCGGGGCTCCATCATCGTCATCAGGCGTTCCAGCCTGCCACGAACTCGTTCGTATAGACAGCCGCCAGGTCGGGCAGCGGCTTTTCGAGCGCTCCGGACGCAACGGCCGAATCGTGGATCTCCTGCCAGTGCTCGGGCGGCTGATAGCCGAAGCCTTGAGCCGCGAAGGCCTCGGTCGGGGTCATGCGGTAGATGACGCCTTCCAGCAGCGAAGCCGCGAAATTCTTGTCCTCGCCTTCCTGCGGGTTACCCGCCGCGCAATGCGCAAGCGCCTTGTCCTTGTTGACCGGATCGATCGCAAACTTCGTGCCGCGCACCAGCGCCTTGCCGAATTTCGGCGCCAGATCGGGCGTCGCCGCGATCTGGCTTTCGAGCATCGCGATGCCGTTGCCGAAGAAGCCGAGATAAGCCTCCGGCGTGATCTCACGCAGCTTCAGGCCGCGCGCGGCCAGGATCGCGGCGTCGGATACCGCGCCGGCATAGCACGAGACCTCGTCGCGCAGGAAAGCCACCGCCGCCGTACCGCCGTCGCCCACCGGCAGGAACGTGTAGTCGGTGCCCTCCTTCAGGTTGAGGTCCGTCATGATCGCGCGGGTGAACGACACTTCGGCGCCGTCGGCCGTGCCGACGCCGATCACCTTGCCCTTCAGGTCGGCGGGCTGCTTGAACTCGCTCTCGTCCTTTACCAGCAGGCCGAACACCGATTTCGGATAGAGGTTGTAGATGAACTTGACATCGACGCCGCGGGCGCGCGCGCCGAGCACGGGGCCGGGTCCGGGCGCCCCGATCTGCGCCTGTCCGGCCGACATGGCCTGCAGCACGGCCGAGGAGCCGTCGATTGCCTCGAGCGTGGGGTTGAGCCCTTCCTCCTCGAAGTAACCTTCCCCGACTGCGACCCAATAGGGCAGCCAAGTCAGGGCCGAAGGGTTCGGCACGGCGAAAGTGATTGCGGTTTGCGCGCGCACGATCGCGGGCGCCCCGATGACCGCGGTCGCCATGCCGGCCGCCGCCAGCCTTCCGAAAGTCCGGCGCGATATCTGGGTTTCAAGCGTCATGAGTCAGTTCCTCCCACTCATTGTTACTGGAGTGCAGGTCAGGACGAAAACGTCGCCGGCGCCCCACAACCAAGCTATACGAATTGCCACGAATTGCACAAGAATATATGAAATGGCTGAAAAGTGCGTTTCGTATCTTGATCTGGATGCTTTTCTGCGAAATTCTGCGCAGGAGCGCCCCCCGCCGGAGCCTCCGGCGCGCCGCTGCAATCATTCCACTTAGGGGAGGACACCTTTGGTTTCTTATGCCGTTTCGCCGCCGCCGCAGGCGCATCTCGACATTACGGGGTCGGACGAAAAATTCCCGGTCCGGCGCATCTATTGCATCGGCAAGAACTACGTCGCCCACATCCGCGAGATGAATGCGGACGAGCGTGATCCGCCGGTGGTCTTCATGAAACCCGCGGACGCCATCGTGAAGAACGGCGGCGAGATCCCTTATCCGGTGCTCACGAACAACTTCCACTACGAATGCGAACTCATCGTCGCGCTGAAATCCGGCGGCTACAACATCCCGGAGGCGGAGGCATCGAAGCATATCTTCGGCTATGCCGTCGGGCTCGACATGACCCGGCGCGACCATCAGGCCGCGGCCTTGGCCAAGGGCCTGCCCTGGGAGGTGACCAAGGCCTTCGACTTTTCCGCGCCGGTCGGCCCGGTCACCCGCGTCGAGGATTGCAGCGTGCTCTCCACCGGCCACGTCAAGCTCAAGGTCAACGGTGAAGTTCGGCAGGACGCCGACATTTCGCTGATGATCTGGAGCGTCGACGAGATCATAGCGAAGCTTTCCGAGCAGCATCGCCTGATGCCGGGCGACATCATCATGACCGGCACGCCGGCGGGCGTCGGCGCGGTCGTCACCGGGGACGTGCTCGATTGCTCGGTCGACGGCCTCGCCCCGATGCAGCTTCGCATAGGAGGTCCCGTGGCGTGAGCCTCGCCGCCCGCCTCGCCGCGCTCGGCACTGCCACGATCGGAGAGGCTTCGCCCTCAGCCCGAATAATCGGGCTGCCGCTCCGTCCGCTTGCACCCGAGATGGCGGCGGCAGGCCCCGCGCTTACCGCTGCCTGCCGGCCTGGCGACAATCTCGCACTGCATAGGGCGATTGCAGCCGCCGCCGCCGGCGACGTCCTCGTCGTCGACTATGGCGGCAGCACCGACAGCGGGCCCTTCGGCGAGATCATGGCGCTCGCCTGCCGGTTGCGCGGCATCGCCGCCCTGGTCACCGACGGGTCCGTGCGCGACAGCGCCAGGCTCATCGAAATGGGCTTTCCCGTCTTTGCGCGCGGCGCGAATATTCGCGGCACGACGAAGCGGGACCGGGGCAAGATCGGAGAACCGATCACGCTCGGCGGCGTGCGCATCGAGCGCGGCGATCTTGTCGTGGCGGATGCCGATGCCGTCATTGTCCTGCCGGCAGGCGACGCCGAGGCCGCGCTTGCAGCAGGCGAGGCGCGAGCGGCTGCCGAGGAACGGATGATGGAAAGGCTGCGCGCCGGGGAAACGACGCTGCAGATACTCGGACTCACGGAAGGAGACGAGCCATGAGCGTCATCGGAATTGCCGGCGCCGGCCGAATGGGCACGGCCTTTGCGCGCCGCCTTGTCGAGATGGGCAACGATGTGATCGTCTGGAACCGCACGTCTGCCCGTACCGCGGAGGCCGCCCAGGCAGGAGCACGCATCGCAGCCGCCCTCGCCGAGCTTGCGGCCTGCAATGTCATTCTGATTTCGCTGACCGACGCCCCCGCGGTGAACGCCGTTGCCGAGGGGCTGGTCGCGGCCGGCATTGCCGGACGCCTCGTGGTCGACATGTCCACCATCCTTCCGGAAGAGAGCCGCTCCGTCGCTGCAAAGATAGCGGCGGCCGGCGCCGACTTCGTCGATTGCCCGGTGGGCGGCACTGTCGCGCCGGCGCTTAAGGGGCAGCTTCTCGGCATGGCGGGAGGCGACGACGCCGCTTACGAACGAGCCAGGCCCGTCCTCAAACAACTCTGTCGCCGCGTCGAGCATCTCGGCCCGGCCGGAAGCGGCACGCAGATGAAGCTCGCCCTCAACCTGCCGCTGGCGATCTACTGGCAAACGCTCGCCGAGGCGATGACCCTCCTGAAGGGCGCCGGCATTCCGGCCGAAAAAGCCATAAGCCTGATCGCCGACAGTTCCGCCGGGCCGACCGTGCTGAAGAACCGCGCCCAGGTAGTGGTGGATACGCTTGAGGGCGCCGACCAGCCCGGGACTTTCGATATATCCGGCCTTTCCAAGGACCTCGATCTAGCGTTGCACTTTGCCGCCGCGGGCAACAGGTCCCTCCCCCTGTCCGAGGCCGCAAAAGCCAGCTACGACCGTGCGCTCGCGGAGGGGCTTGGCCGTTTCGACGGCGCGAGCCTCACCCGCATGCTGCTGGGCTAACATCTTGCAGGCACTCGCCGATCCCCAGACGCTCCTAACCCTGATTGCGGCCCTTCTGGTGGCCGGGGCGGCGACCGGCTTCCTCGCCGGCCTGTTCGGCGTCGGCGGCGGCGCCATTTCGGTGCCAGTCTTCTACGAGATATTCGGTATTCTCGGATACGAGCCCGAGGTCGCGATGCCTCTCGCCGTCGGAACGTCGCTCGCCGTCATCGTGCCCACCTCGATCATGTCGGCGCGGGCGCACTACGCCAAGGGTACAGTGGATCTGGCGCTCCTGCGCCTCTGGGCGCTGCCGGTCCTGGCAGGGGTGATGCTCGGCGCGGTCATCGCGCGCTATGCCGATCCGGTCGTGTTCCAGGCGGTCTTTATCGGCGTCGCGACGGAGAACGCGGCAAAACTTCTTACCGGCGGAAAGGGGTGGCGGGTGCGCGAGGCGTTTCCGTCGAAGGGCGGCATGCGCCTTTATGGCGCCGCGATCGGCCTTTCCTCCTCGCTGATGGGCATCGGCGGCGGCGCCCTTTCGAACCTCGTTATGACGCTGCACGGCGCGCCGATCCACCGCGCGGTGTCGACAGCAGCGGGCGTCGGCGTCCTGATCGCCATTCCGGGAACGCTGGGCTACATGGCCGCCGGCTACAGCCGCCCGGACCTGCCGCCTGATGCCATCGGCTTCGTATCGCTGGCCACCTTTGCCCTGACGATCCCGACATCGCTTCTGACCGCGCGCGTCGGCGTCGCGCTGGCGCACGCCTTGCCCCGCCGGGCGCTCGAAACGTCGTTCGGGATTTTTCTGCTTCTGGTATGCGTCCGGTTCGTCTGGGACATCCTTACCTAAGCACGCCCAGGACTCCTAACATGGACGGTGGCGATCCGCGGCCTTGACGATATTCTCGCAGCAGACCTCCACTCAGACTTCTTCAGACGTTAACCGGCGCATCTGGAGCGTTGCCGCCGGAGATGTCTGCTTTCTGACGCCGACAAGTTTGCCTCAACCGACATCGGGGCATTGCGGCCCGGCAGTCTTGGGGCCGTGTATGGACGGCTCTCCGTTGGCAAGGGTTTATTTGAGCATTTTGCAGTTGCTGGTTGGTGCGGCCATGTATCCGACCTGTAAGTGCGGCTTTTCACGCGCCGCTGGCCATAATGCCATTCGCGCGGCTCAGGTCCCGATCGTAAGCTCGCACTCGAGGTGCACGGCCCCAGTGGGTTTTCCTGATCCGGCGGTTTCAACCGGCTTTGTGCATCAGCTCCTGTCCGCCCTTTCCAACCTCGTCGGCGATCGCGCGCCTTGTGTCGTTCTACGCGATGATCGGCTCCTTGTAGCGCTCGCCGTTCGTCATCAGTGCCCAGACCATCCGCGCGGTCTTGTTGGCGAGCGCGACCGCCGCCACCTTGGTTGTTCGCCGTGCCATCAGCTGCACGAGCCAGGGTCGCCTCGTGCCGTGCCGCTCGGCATAGCGGATGACCGCCATCGCTCCGACCACGAGCAGCTGGCGCAGGTAGCGATTGCCGGCTTTGGAGATGCTGCCGAGCTTCTCCTTGCCCCCGCTTGAGTTCTGCTTGGGAACGAGCCCGATCCAGGCCGAGAGGCATCGCCCCGACTTGAATGCGAGCGGATCGGCGACGGTCGCGACAAACGCACTCGCCAACAGCGGGCCCACCCCCGGTATCTCCATCAACCTGCGACCCAGCTCGGTCTCTCGCGCACTCGCCCGCACCCTGCGATCGTTTTCAAGGATCTGCGCCTTCACGACCGTGAGCTGCGCCTCGAGCATTCGCAGGCAGAGCCTTGCGTCAGCCGGTATCCTCGTGTCGTTATCATCGTTGATGACCACGAGCAGTTGCTCAATTCCGTTACGCCCGATCGGCGCTACGATCCCGAACTCGGACAGATGGGCCCGTAAGGCGTTCGATATCTGCGTGCGCTGGCGGTTGAGCATCAACCGAACCCGGTGCAACATCATCACACTCTGCTGGTCGGGCGTCTTCACCGGCACGAAGCGCATGGTCGGCCTGGTCACCGCCTCGCAGATGGCCTCGGCATCGGCCGCATCGTTCTTCTGTCGCTTCAAATAGGGCTTCACGTACTGTGCCGGCAGCAGTCGCACATCATGACCTCGTGCGGTCAGCTCTCTCGCCCAATAGTGCGAGGAACTGCAGGCTTCGATCCCGACCAGACATCGCGGCAGTTTCTCGAAGAACCCCAGCACGCGCCCGCGGGTCAGCTTCCTTCGAATGACAACCTGGCCCACGGCATCTACGCCGTGGACTTGAAACAAGGACTTCGCGATATCCAGACCAATCGTCGTAACGTTGTCCATCTCAGCTCTCCTTCAGCTCTGGCCCAGCGACTATAGCCGCAAGGCGGAGGAGAGCCGTCCACCGCATCACGAGCGGACTGGCGGCTATGGATTCGAACCGCGAAAAGCTGCCGTTCGGCGGTCGACCCCAAAAGAGACGCTGGTCCACAGTTGTCCAGGCTCCGAAGCGGCCTTCCCGAAAGGCGACGTTCGCATGAACCAGCGCACATGATTCGCCGTCTTCTCTACCTCGATGCCCGGGCATTGGAATCACTCGCCGACGCGGTCAGCATGTACCTCTTCAAGTCTCGGCCCTAAACAGGTGCACGGCTTCATCAAGTCCCTTCAAGGCATGAAAACCGTGATCTCCGAAGCGAAGGTTTGCGCCTGCAACGAGATCACGAACGGTGTTGGACACGAGCACCTCCCCTGCTCCGGCCAACGCACAGATTCGAGCTGCGATGTGCACAGCTATTCCGCAAATGTCGTCCGGCTTTACCTCTATCTCCCCCGTATGCACTCCGCCTCGGACCTGGAGATCCAGCGAGCGCACCCCCTCTGAAATGGCCGCAGCGCACCGGATTGCGCGAGCAGGCCCGTCAAAAGTTGCCAAGAACCCATCGCCTGTTGTTTTCACCTCCCGTCCCTTGAAGCGTTCAATCTCCAGCCGTGCGATCCGGTCGTGTTGGTCGAGCAGCGCGCGCCAGCGCCTGTCACCGAGTTCCCATGCGCGCTTCGTCGAGTCGACGATGTCGGTGAGCATTACCGTTGCAAGGATGCGATCCGGCGCGACGTCGGCGCGTGAGCCGGTGAGGAATTCCTCCATCTCATTGGCGATGCTGTCGTAGTCACCCGCCGAGATAAAATGGTCCTGTCCGGGCAGCTCTACATATTTCGCTCCCGGAATCGTTTGCGCCAGGTAGCGGCCAGCCTCCACGTTGACCCTGCTGTCGCCGGCGCGGTGCAGCACGAGCGTCGGCGTGCGAATGGTCGGGAGAATGTGCCGAACGTCGATCTCGCTGTTCATGCGCATGAGCGCGAGGACGGCCGAGGGGCTCGCTCCCAATCGCTCTGAGCGTGCCCACCATCCCCTGTATCGCTCGTCCGATGCCCGCGTCGGCGCGAACGCAGCGATGCTCGCCCCTGTTCCCCACGACTGCTCGACCTTGTCGAGGAAGCCTTCGAACTTGTCCGGCGGCAGAACCCAGGTGAAAAAGTGAGCGTAGGCCCCGTAGAGCACGAGGGCTTGGCACCGCTTGGGATAGCTCGCAGCGAACAGCATGCTCATCGCGCCGCCCTCAGAAGTGCCGAACACGGCAGCGCGCTCGCTGCCGACGGCATCCATCACCGCGCGCACATCATCCATCCGTTCTTCCAGTGTCGGGAGGCTTCCGATCCTGTCCGAGAGCCCGGTGCCGCGTTTGTCGAACAGGATGAGCCGGCTAAAGCTCGCCAGCCGCGACAGGAAATGCGCTAGCGCCGGATCGTCCCATTGGTGATCGAGATTGGAGATGAAGCCTGGCACAAAGATCAGATCAAGCGGTCCACCCCCGACCACCTGGTAAGCGATCCGAACCTCTCCGCTCTTGGCATAGCGAGTCTCCGGCACCATCGCACATCCTCGAGCGCGGTTCCGACGACTTGCACCCGCGCGTTAGAACAGAGCAGGCCCCCCGGTCGCGATGCGTCGGCCCGGTCCGGATCCATCGACCTCTACTCAAATCTCACTGACACCTTCGGCGTGTTCGGCAGTCCGTCATACCGGACGGTGACCGTCTGACCCGGCTTCGGCGGTGTCAGCGGCGAAAACGCGCCAACGCTGATCAGGTCGCCGGTCTTCAGCTTGCGGCCATTCTTAGCGAGGTCTTCCGCGAGCCACACGACCACGCTTAGCGGATTCCCGAGCGTAGCCGCACCAATCCCTTCGGCCAGGATAGCGCCGCTCCCGTCGGTCGCGACGATCTTCGCCTCAGCGAGACGCTTCAGCGTTTTCGGCGTGTCCTCCAACGGGACTTCAGGACCCGCGACCCCAAGACGAGCGGCAACGTTGATCGCGATAAGCTGAAAGCCGTCGATCTTCTCGTTCGGGCCGAGCGCGATGTCGTTCAATTCGATGTAGGGCCGCATTCCCGATATGTGCCGCAGGGCCTCCTCGGGGGTCTTCGCCTGATTTACACCATCATCCTTCACGACGAGGAGCATATCGGCTTCCCATACCGGGCGCGCTCCATACGCCGCCGGCACAGCGGCGCCATCTTTCAAAACCATCTTTTCGAGCAAAAGGCCCGCAACAGGCGCGTTCCAGTTGAAGCGCTCCTGAACCGCTTTAGCTGTCAGTCCGGCCTTGTACCCGACGACCTTGCCTTGCGAGTCGGTCAAGGCCTCGACGACCTTGTCGCGAGCGCATACGGCATCCTTCATATCGGAAACGGGCAAAGCCTTCGCCGGGCGTTTCGCTTGCCAGTCCTGAACGAAGTTCTGGATCACCTCGGCCGTTGGGCATTCCGCCAGCGCGGCTCCGCTCACGAGCAACCCCGCAACAAACGAAACGGGCGCGACCGTACGCATGGAGGCCTCCCTTTGTCCCGCAGTTTAGCCTAATTGTGCGGGGGACGCGATAGGTACCTGCGGGCTGCGCTCAATGACTAGGCGCGAGTGGTTGGGCGCGCCCGAGCCCGCCGAGCACGGCAGACCTAGGCTTGGGCGCTGGTTTTCATTCCGCGCCGTCGCAACGGCTGAAAGTTGGTAATGAGGCGGACCTGGAATGACCTGTTATGGCGCAACCACGACCGCCAGCCTCGCCGCTTGGAATGTCGGCTTTCAGGGAGTGGCAAAGCCAATCTCAACGTCCGACATGGGGCGCTTTGCTGCCGTTCGCAACCGAAGTGCCCGAACGGCCCGGAATAGGACCGTGACGGCATCAAGGCGCGCGATCGGTAAGAGCGTTGGCTCCCTCCTGTTCGGCGCAATGCGCACAGCAGTAAATGATGTCGCCCTGCTCGACTCCGTGGCCGATGATCCGGACGTCGCAATGTGGGCATGTCGGAGCGAGTTTCTGGATCGCGCACTCAAAGCTGTCGAAAGTGTAGGTTGCATTCCCCAGGTTCACGCGGAAAGCCTTATCATAGTCGTTGCCGCACTGGTCGCATCTTGCCATGGCCGTATTCCTCTTGTTCAGTCCGGACCAACCTCGCGAGCAGCGCTAGGTTCCATCGAAGATTCAGGCTCAAGCCTCGTGCTTGATCATGCGGACTTCCCTCGATGCCGCGGGATTGGATGCCCAGTTCTTCCAGGCCCGGGAGATCGTTTGCCGCGCCATTGTCACGACGCATGAGATCGACTTGATTGCGCGTGAGGGCCGCGGCGGAAAGAAAGCGATGGCCGAATGCTGGAATGCTGCCCGCAAGGCGGTGAAGTGCCGACCAAACCGCCCTACTCGTCGTGAAAAACTGGGGCGAGCTCAACAACGAAACCGTCGGTTCGAAAAGGCGTTT
This sequence comes from Mesorhizobium sp. WSM2240, assembly GCF_040438645.1. Lineage (NCBI taxonomy): Bacteria > Pseudomonadati > Pseudomonadota > Alphaproteobacteria > Hyphomicrobiales > Phyllobacteriaceae > Mesorhizobium > Mesorhizobium sp. WSM2240. The sequence goes on along the minus strand of NZ_CP159254.1, from coordinate 65,275 downwards.
ACACAAGACCTGGCAGACCGCGGCTATGGCCAGCGACATGGCCATGGCGCCGACCGGTTTTATACCCGCTTCAGAGCCCAGAAAGCGAAACCGAGCCGGCGGAACGCTAACGGCAGGCAGCTTATGGGAGCAGGCGCGATGAACATTCGTTGCGATCGTTGCAGGCGAGAGCCGGACGAAGTGGCGCCGATGCTGAAGGATGTTATCTGGCGAAATATAGCACGGAAGAACGAAACGCTGTGCAAGGCCTGTGCATATGAAGCGATCCGGAGACGCTTCGGCCGGGAACTGCGATTCTCCGATCTCCTCCCATGCGTGTTCAACATCACCTGGTGTTCGGCATTTAAGGAGCTTATGCCGTTCGACGAGTCTTTGCCGCCGGGCGAGCTGGAACAATGGCAGCGTGCTTTTGTCACCGCCGAGCGGCTGATTGGTAAGAGAAAGGCCGTGGACGCTAAAGCGGCCAAAAGGTGGCGACATAGGCGGCAGTTTCACTGCCCCAATTCACAGCGGCGTCATACCAGCCCGCGACCGCATCATAGGCGACCTGGAGGGCTCCCAAGAACAGCACAAAGCAGATGACGAAGCCAAGGACTTTGCCGAAGCCTTCGTCGCCCTTTGGGTCGTTGCTCTGGATTACACAATCCTGCCGATGGTTATCGAACATGATCTTCGCTTAACGTTCCCGGTCGTCGCGGTCGCGTTCCCTCTTGTCCATTTCCTCCCGCTCCAGCTCCTCAAGCCGAGGAATGTGCTGTTGCGCGGGATCGGTCCGTGTTGTTTCGCCACCACGCCGCGCGGCTTCCTTATCTTTATCTACTCGATCCTGTAGACGATTTGTAGCGTCGACCGTCGACGCCAGTTCACGAGCCCCACGAGCGTCGTTTTCATTCGGCTGGCGCTCCGTCTCATCGTTGCGAAGATCGCGCTGCTGTTCGGCAACAGTATCGACACTCGCCGGCGTTTTGCCCTTTTCTTCCTCCGGTCGCTGTGCGTCCTGTTCGGCCTTCTCGATGGCACTCTGAAGGTCATGATCTTGCTCGGCCACTTCCCGCATATAGGTGTTGCCCCGCACCGCTAGTTCCGCTGCGCGTTCCAACCCCTGCTCAAGCCCGGCGCGGAATGACTTAGGATCATGAGGCAAGTCGCCGGCCTCGATCCGGTCCAATCCTTCCCGATTGTGTTCGATCTCGATGAGAAGTTCATTTGCAGCGTCGACATCCGCCTTGCCATGTTTGGCGACTGCAGCATCCGATCTGTCGTTAACCTCGTCACGCCGATTGGACTGCTGATCTTCGCCACCCTGCTCTGCGATCGCCTCATTGCGCTGCTCATGGAGCTGCATGAGCTCACGCCGTTGATTGACGTGTTCGCGCGCCAAGGCCGCAACCTCGTCAAAGTCGCTCCGTTCTTCTGGCCCGACGATACGCTCGAGCTTGAACAAGGCCGTCTCGACCTTCTTTTCATAAGCCTCGAAATCTGTCCGTGATGTCGCGCGCAATTCGTCACCCTCCAAAACCAGCTCTTGTAATGGTACCAGATTGGCGCGGAACTTTGACCCGAAATCTGCATGGACAACATTGGAGGTCGCTTCTGCCTGTCCGCCCGAAAGCCCGGATATCAATTGATCCCGCTGTTGGGCGGCATAGGCGACGATGCGCCGGTCACCGCTTGCAAGTGCGATTTCTTGCCAGCTTTGCTTAGCCTTTACGGTATACTCCCGGCTCCTTTCGCTTTTGGCTAAGGTTCTCCGGCCGTTCCGCTTAGCGTCATACCTCGCCTGCGCGGCTTCGCTTGTTCCGACATGCTCCGTCCGCCCTTCCCTGCTGACCGGCCGCACCTGGTTGCGCGTGAAGGCCGGCGGATTGGCGAACTCCCGCCGATCGGTCATTTCCATGGCAATGCCATGATCCCGGGCCTTTTCTGCCATCGCCACCCGCCATTGCCGGAACACGGCCGGCGTCGTCTCGATCCGGTCACCGGATTCTGATTTCATGGTGACGATCGCGTGGGCGTGAACGTGCGGGCGCTTGCCGCCCTCCCCGGCCTCCTTCGGGTCATTGGCGGGATCGTGCATCGCGAACACATAGCGATGTCCCGCGAACTGATCCGCAAGGAAGTCACGAACGGCGCCCTCGAATGCCGCGGCATCCGTTCCGGCCCTGGCCGACATGATGAGGTGCATCACGTCGCGGCTTTTTCTGCTGTGCAGATCCCCGCGCCATTTCTTTTGCACCAGGTCGCCCGCGGCCTTGTCGTCCGCGACAGGCTGGCCGCGATCGTCACGGACATCGCCACCGTGACTGTCGACCAGGTCCCGCAACTTGCCCGAACCGTAATCGACACCGTTGCCATATTCCTGAAACGAGAATTGGGCAGCCGCTTCGCTCGCAGCTGCGCTTGCATCGTATCGGGCCTGAATGATGCCGGCCGCCTTTTCGTCACCCGTCAACCGTTCCCCCTGCCCGCTCCTGAGAACCACGACGCCTTGCACGGTCAATGCGCCGTCGTCGTTCTTCTCGACGGCATAGGCAAAATGCCGGTCGCCAAAACCGCTCGTAAGGCTGCTTCTCACCAGCTCATGCATCGCATCGTCGGACGCGAAAGCAGTCGCTGCGATCTCCACGGTGAAACTGCCGATATCCCGGCTCTCGGTTCGGTTCTGAAACAGATGATCCCAATCGGCCCGAATGCCGGCAAGGTCCTCACGGCTTCGGATGCGCTCGCCGTTTTCGTTCTCTACGGAAAGCTCGCCGCCGCGCGAAACGTAATTAAGCATCGCCCCGACCCGCGCTCCGCCACCATAGGACGCCATTTTGACAACGGCCGGCTGGCTTCCCTGCGCCACTGCCGCAAGCCGGACCTGCATCGGCCGCGCCACCGTCGAAGCTTTAGCCGCCGTGCCCTGCATACTCTTCGACGCTGCGTGACGCGACTTCGGCGCGGCGCCGCCGCCACCTCCGCCGCCACCCGCTGCGCCAAGCTCGGCCAGCGCCTTCATGCGCCGCCGCAATTCTTCCTCGGCCGTAGATCGTCCCCCTCCAAGCGATAGCTCATGCAGCAGCGCCGCGCGCCGCTGCTCCCATTCGCTGGTGAACGCGCCGAAGAAGAGTTCCAACGCCTACCCCTCCCCTCGCCGCTTGTGACCGGCGCGCTTCGATAACGAACGCAGCTCGGTCATGACGGCCGCTTGGACGCTCTGCACGTTCGCGAGATTGATGTCGAGCTCGCTCGGATGAACGCTCTTGCCGCTGTTTATCGATCGCGCGACCTGGTTCAGGTTGACGCCGATTGCGCGCATATCCTCCAGCAACAGCGCCATGATGGCGCGATCCTCTTTCGTAAGGATCGGCCGGACCCCGGCGCCTTCCAAAATCAGCGAGCGGAAAAATCCGGAAACCGTCATGTCAGCCGCCTGGGCGGCTTTCTCGATGGCTGCATACTCGTCCGCGCTGACGCGGGCGTGCACCATGCGTTCCTTCCGGTCCGGCTCGAGCCGGACCTCGAATCTCACGTCGTCCATTTGGCCTTGGGGCCCCTCTCTCTGGCGCTTGCGGCAGGCATCGAGGGCGTGTTCCTCGATCGTCAGGAAAAAATGTCGCACATTTTTCCGTATCCTGCCACCTCTAATAGCAACCAAATTCCACCTATCATGATCATCTCCTCGAAAGGCTCTCGCTTCGCTCAACCTATCGCAATGACGGGCAGGGACTTCGTCCTGCCCTTTCAAACGATGAAACGCTCACCAGGGTTCACCTCCGAAATCCGCTAGTGACGGCCTTTGTGTGCCCCTCGTACTCAGCCGCAAGGGACGCTCCGCTCTTCGCCCTGGCGGCTTGCGTGCGAGCGTCACAGACGGCCTCTCACGCGGCTCCGGGGTTCACCACGCCAGCAGAATCTCAACAGGTGCCGCCAGGGAGGCCCTCTCAATCGCAGTGCCGTTGGCCAGTTCGACACGCAAAAACCACACGAGCGGGAAGTGTGATATGACACACATCATTGCCACACGATGTGGACATGGCGTGGTTAAGTAATATGGTTCGTTACCGTGGGCCTGATTTGACATGGGCTATGTCGATGCGATGTTTTCCAAGGCTGTGGCAGATTTTTCGCATGGTGTTGAAGTAGTCTATTTGAGTAGCATGGGCGTTCACAGGCTTTCCCGCGCAAATGCGCAGAGATCGAGCGGAAACGACATTGCGCCCTGGCGAAGGGAGTTACCGAGAATGCCAGTCTTTGTGTCAGCGGTTAGCGGGGGAGCCGGCAAGACGACAGCAGTTATCTTGATTGCCGGCGAATACGCCCTTCAGGGAAAGCGCGTTCTGCTGATCGATGCCGACGGCCGACAGAATCTCCATGAGTGGTGGAAGCGCTGCGAGGCGAAGGACAATATACCCGATGGCATCGATCTGGTGACGGCCGCGCGACAGGGCACGATCCAGCAGGTCCTCGATGCCGACGCAGGCAAGTATGACGTGGTGATCATGGATTCACCCGGTCAGGACAGCGTTGTGCGCGACACCATTATCCGAAATTCTCACCTGATCCTCACGCCGATCCAACCGAACCAGGATGAGATCAAGGCAGCAGGCGAAGCTGCGCAAGCCGCAGCGGAGATTGCCGATCAGATCGGGTACATAATTCCGCAGGCTAACTTCGTCACCCGGTTAACAATTCCGGCTCGCAATCTTGAGGCGTATCGGCTGATCCGGCCGTTCGTGAACAACCTCCGCGAAAATGGCTACGATTCCTGTTTGCTCGATACCGAGCTTCTGGAACGCAATTGCTATCGCGAGCTGCGAAACGGCTACGGAACACTGCAAATGCTCGAATTGACGGAGCCCGTTAGGAAGGCAAGGACGGAAGTCGTGAGCCTGGTCGGCGACATTGAGAAGCTGCTGACGAGTTACCTCAAGGAGGTAGTCAATGGTTAAGAGACAAACGACTGTTTCGGATTTCCCCGTTGCGCCGCGCCGGCCAAGGCCGAGCGCGGCCAAGCCAGCCCGCGAAGTCGCGCCACCTGGGAAAGAGACCGCAGGGGCGCCAGTCAAGTCTGCCGTTGAACCGGACGCAGTCCCGCAGACGGCAAAAGGGGAAGAAGACCAGGCACCAACGGCCCTGTTGGCCACCACGGAGGCTGAACGCCGAGAGCGATCGACGACACGCGCTTTGGAGCGTGAGGTTTCGCGGACCCGACTTCGCGATCTGAAGCGCGCTCGTGAACGTGAATCGAAGCATTTCGTCAACGTGCCGCTGGATTACGAGACAAAGAAGCGGCTCGAAAAGGCCGCGCACGAAAACGACCTGAAGATGACCGTCATCATGAAGGCGGCCATCGACCAGTATCTCCGCGACAACGGCTACTGAAAATGATAGGCCGCGGCTTCCTGTTTGGAATAGCTGTCGGCGCCGTCATCGGCATCTACGCCGCGCCTATGCTCGGCCGGCCGAGCATAGGCCTTCCTGAGACTTCGCAGGCCATATTGCCTGTTCTGAAAGGAACTGAGCCCATATCCGATAAGGCTATGTGGCCGAGCAGTGAACACGCGAAAGCCGAACTCTTCCGCATATCCAAATGGGATATATCCAGGCACGGTGATGGATCGACGATTAGCGTGAAGCGCTGTACAACTATTGATGAGTCTTCAATAGCTTGCGAACTATCGGCGCATCTCGGTTGGATAGAAGGTGAAAAACTGGTGGAATCAGTGTTCGAGGGCGGACCAGACCGTTGGACGATGGTCGCAGCAAAGAACCGTTGATGCCCTTGCAACCGTACCGCCCGCACATCATCGATCCGTCCAAGAGGTCGGAGGCTATCCGTGCGCAGCAGCTTCGGCGGCCCATCCTGAACCCCCAAGATGGGTAAGGGAATAAGGCCGTTCTGGGGATTGGAATTAATACCAAGTGTATTCAATTTTGGTGCATAGTACCGCCCCGTGGGCGGTTTTCATTTAGGGGGTTGGGTCCGTGACGCGGGATATGATCAGCTATAAAAGTGCAAAGGGGTTGGTGGAAACAGCCGACCCGGAGATTGACAAACCAATTTATCGACGTCCGGGCTTTGACGGCATCACCACCCTGGGCCAAATGGATGAGAAGATCGCCGCTTTCCTGCGCAAGGCTCGCGAGGATGAAGGTCTGACCCGCGCGGATCTCTCGCCTTTGCTTGGTCTATCAGTACCGGTTTATGGTCGATACGAACGTGCTTTCTCGAAAATGCACGTTACTCGTATGATCCATCTCTGTGAAATCCTCGGCTTCATGCCGATCGAAATGCTTTTTGAGGCTGCTCCTCATCTTTGGGGCCAGACGCCGGAGGAAGCCGAGGATCGTCTTGAACTGGCAAAACTTATGGCGGCCTTGCCCCACGACACTACGCGCGATCTCCTCGCCCTGGTCAAGCGCATGGTCGCACAGCAGAAGGCGGCCGACGCCGCCACAGCCTCATCGCAGACGAAGGACGAAGTCCGGTAAGTGGACTTGCTAGCCTCCTTCGACAGTTGCATCGGAACGCTTCGGCAGTAGCCAGATCGGGTTGGTCCGCGGCCTGCAGCTCGATAGTAGCCTGTGCAGCACAACAATGACTGCATTGCGTTCGGACCGGGTATGGGTACCATTTGATGATGGGCGCGATTGCCGTTACCTCTGCCGAAAGCCATCGTCGAATCCGCCGGGCGCGCGCCTGGCTGGAAAGCAGGGCAGCGGCTGAAGAGGTCTTGATCGTCGGAGCAAACCTCGACGCGGCGAATGATCTGTCGCGCAGGGTTGCGAGGGAGAAGGGAGCTGCTTTTGGCTGGCATCGCTTGACCCTGCCTCGGCTGGCAGCCCTGCTAGCTGAGCCCCTGCTTGCTGAGCGGAAGTTGGCCCCGCTCAGCAAGCTGGGTTCCGAAGCGATCAGCGCGCGGGTCGTGCACCGGCTAAATGCTGAGCACAGTCTTGGCCGATATCAGCCGGTTGCCGACACTCCGGGATTTTCCCGCGCGATCGCGGCAGTAAAGTTGACGCCGATTGCCTCCACATCGCCACGCTTCAGCGCCTCGTGGGCGACCGCGTGCGACGTATGCGTCACCTCGATTCCGGTCTTCGGATCGACACCATAGTCGGACAGCAATTGCGACGGGCAAAGGTGACCGGAGGTGGATCCGATATCGTCCAGCGCGACTTTTTTGCCTGCGAGGTCCGCGGGTTTGACGAAAGGCGAATCCGCCTTAACCACGTGCGCAGAAGTAGTCGGGACGGCTGAGTCCGATCAGCGACTTGGCGTCGGTCATCTTGTTGATGACCACGTATTCGGCCGGCCCGGTGATGACGAAATCGACCCGCTTGGCGCGCAGCGCTTCGGCCGCGGCAGTGCGGTTGCTGACTGGGAAGAATTCGAATGTGTGGCCGGACGCCTTTTCCAGCGCGGCCTTGAACGGACCCCATTCTGTCTGAAGCCGCTCCAGTCCCTCGACATCGGTGATCGCCAGCTTGAAATTCTCGGCCTGCGCCCAGCCCGTTGTCGCGAGGGCCAGTGTCGCCGCCGTCAGGATCGTCGAAATCCGCATGGTCGTCCCCTTGTCGTCTTCGGTTGCTTTCCGATGCCATACGACCGGGAAATGACACTGCAATTGCAGGCTTGTGACATCTTTGCGAAATCGCTCGAGAACGCCGGGACACTAGACCGCCGGCAAGAATTTCAAGCCGGCTGCCTGTCGAAGCAGGCATCCAGCGCGATTGGAGATCACTGCGCCCGCCAGCTACCGGGTCTTGTCGCGCCCGGACGAAAGCTGGCGCAAGGCTTTTGGGATGACGACATCGAGGTGAAGATCGGCGATCCACGGCTTCGTGTCGCGTTCAATATTGGGGCCAAGTTGAGCGCTGGCTGCGTGACAAGGCGATCGAGCACTTCCCCGACAGCCTATTCGCACGCATGTATCGGGATGGGCTCAGCGTCTGGCTCACACACGACGAGCCGGCTGCTTACGACATCGGTGACTGGCGATCGAGTTCGAGTTCGGAAAATGCCCGTGCGTACTCAGGCGGATAATTCGCCTATACAATTTGCTATCTCACTGGTTGCATCGGACAAGATTCAGAACAGGGGCTGACCCAAACCCGACACCAGGGTATCTCCATCAACGCGGCCCAGAATAAGCGACCGGCTCCAATGCCGCAGATCCGGCGCGCTGTCACCGCGATCGGGCGCTTCGAACGTTTTGAGTGGGGTCCAGCCTTTACCTCCCGCCACCATGACGCGACCGCCGGCGGCAAGAACCAAAGCGACGCCGCCCGCGACATCCCAGATGTTCGGGCGCTCGAAATGCGCCGCCTCCAGCATGCCGCCGGCCACGAAGGCGCATTCGATGGCAGCCGAACCGGTCGTTCTCATCTCCCAGCCGCCTTTGTTCGATTGCCCGCCAGGCACGCCGGCCAGACGCCGACGCACGAGTGGATTCTGCTTCGGCCTGACCGCCTCACCATTGAAGCAGAGCGCTCCGCCCAGCGAGGCGTGATAGACCCCTGACCTGAGCGCATGGCTCGTAGCGCACCAAACCGCGCCCGCGACCGGCTGTCCGCGATGCACGACGCCGATGGTCGCGGCGAAAAGCGGGAAGCCGTTGACGAAATTGGTCGTCCCGTCGATCGGATCGACAGCCCAAACAAAGTCATGGTCGCGCGCCGGTCGCTCGTCCATTTCTTCTCCGATGATGTCGTGTTCCGGAAACGATTTTGCCAACCGGGCGCGGATGAGTTCCTCGATCCTGGCGTCCGTTTCCGATACGGGATCCTGCCAGATCTCTTCGGTTTCGGAACCGGTCTTGTAGCGGACAGACAGCATGCTGCCGAGGGCGGTCTTGATCTCGGCGCCGGCCAGATTGGCTAGTTCGACTGCCGTCTGTTCGATCTCGGCGAGGTATTTCGCGTCAATTGCTGGCTCTTTCGTGGTTCGGTGTTGGCTCATGATGCCTTCTCCGCAAGATCGCGGCCGCTCCTCGCCTCGTTCTCGAGTTGGGCCGGCAGAACAATATCCATCGAGTCCTCCTGGACTTCGACGTTCACCTCGCCTTGCTTGTGGGGCGGGTCCGGAAGCTTGTCGTCGATGCGCAGGGCCGTGAATTTGTCGTATCGAATGCGAAGACGCCGCCCGAATACGGCGGTCGCGGGCGAGCCCATATCATCCGAGGCGGCGAGCCAGTCCAGCATGTCGGAGCGCTGGTCCTTGCGGATGCAGACCACGTCGAACCCCCGATCGCCGGAGTCCGCTTGCGGAAAGAAGGGCAGTCTTGAGCCGGTGTAGCCGATATTCAGCGCTTCGACCGCCAGCAGGTCACCGTCAACGCTTTCGCCGTCGATTTCAATTTCGATGTCGAGCGGGACAGCCTTCTTCAGAAATTTCCGCAACGATTGGCGGCCAAGCAGGAGCCTTTCTTGGCGTGGGGCATCCTCGTCAACCTTGGTTCCAATCGCTTCGGCGAATACGCCGCATCCCACGGCTTCGACGAACAGCCGCTTACCCCAGGGGCCCGTCGCCAGCCCGATGTCGAATCTTTGCCGCCGTCCCGTTTGCCAGGCGGCGGCATGTTCCTCGTCAACGCCGGGGATTCCCAAGGAAGTGGCGATGTTGTTTGCGGTCCCCAGCGGAATGATGGCAACCGGAATGTCCCTGCCCGCGAGCTTCGTGACGACCTTGCGGACGGTGCCATCGCCGCCTGCGACAATCGCCAGATCGGCCTTCTCCTTGAGCATCTTCTTGAAGTCCGACCCCTTGGTCGAACAGTACCTCACGTCAAAGCCAGCTCGGCCAAGCATCTCGCACAACCCTTCGGGAGCGTGGTCGCCCGCGCCGGCTGTCGGATTGTGGAACAGGATCGCATCCATCGCGCCTTAACGGGCGAGCTTGGCTTTCGCTCCCGGAGTGCGAAAATTTCGGTTGGACAAAAAATGGAAGCCGTCAAGCGCTCATTTCGACAGTGGCCTAAATCCGGATCCCGATCACCTTGTCGCGACGATTTCAAAGTCGCATTGGCCTGAGGCCACCCTTCGGGCGCCTCAGGGTGGTGGCGAGCGAGACTTTCACGCCGATTAGTTAGGACGGGTGCTGTAAGAGACTTTTGCATGCCGATTCACAGTCATTAGGGCAAACGGCGATTTGAAAATCGCTCGTCGCGCGGACGGCAGGGCGGTCGTCCCTTCAAGATGACCCCGACCAAGTTGGCGTCTTACTCGTTGCGAAACCTGAAGCATTCAGGGCAGACAGATTCGCCGCTTCTTCGGCCGCTCTCGACCCTGCTCTCCCCTTTCCTCGGCGCGGCACTACGGCAAATCGTGACCTGATTCCGTAATTGCCGCTTGTTGAGGGAACAAGGCGTCGGTAGGGTGACTTTCGGACCTCAACGCTCTCAACGAGCTGGGCTCGAACCGATATAATCAATGTAGCTCAATATCTTTGTGGAAATAGAAGAGATTGGAGGATCGCGGCGGGCATCAAAGTTTAGCAAGGCGGCTGCATTTAAGCGCATTACTGTTTGACGAAAAACATCCTTACCGCTGTCTTCCCGGAGACGTAGCATTTGGCCAGCACAGTCTGGCTATTGAGGGAGCTGCTTTGTGCGGAAGCAGCTGTGACGTTAAAAAACTCGGGGGGCTCATGAAGAACATGCTCATTCGACTCGGGTTCTTGCCAGTTGTCGCCGTGATCTTGCTAGCGCTCTTGCAGGGAACTTCGCTCGCTCAACAGTCGTCTCCCGAGGTCCCGCCCGAAAAGGCGAAGCAGTTCCTCGAGCTTTTGTCCGATCCGGAACTAAAGGCATGGCTCGAGGGAAAAATTCCTGCGGCCACGGACGAGCCCGGCCTATCTATTTCTGACAACATCTTGAACCTGGAGGCGGGTATTCGTGCCCGCATCGGAGCGCTCGGCGCTGCGATCCCGCGCCTGCCGGAAGAATTGGCGCGCGCCGCTGACGTTGTCTCGCGTGACGTGAACTCAGGCAGGCCAGGGCTGGTTATAGGCATCCTGGCAGTCTTGATTGCGGTCGGCTTCGGAGCCGAGTGGCTGGTCCAACGAGCGCTCGCCGGGACGAGGAGCGTGGTTGCCCAAGAAGACGTTGGTCAGGCAATCCTCTTCGAAGCCGTCACCCTGCTGACCTTTGCCATAGCCAGCACCGGTTCGTTCCTGGCATTCGAATGGCCACCCTTGATGCGCAGGATCATTCTGACCTTGCTTCTTGCATTCATCGCGTTCCGTGCCGTTCGCACGGCAGCCCGATTGCTGTTTGCGTTCGGCGGCGCGACGAGTGAAGCACCGGGGAAGCCGGCTCCGCTTTTCGAAAGTGACGCATCGACTCGTTTCTGGCGTTGGCGGATCAGCCTCGTGGCCGGCTTTCTGTTTTTCGGCTGGGCGATCGCCAGCCTCATGCCTGGACTGGGCTTCTCCCGAGAGGTCGCAGGGCTGGCCGCCTTCCTGTTCGGGCTTGGTATTTTGGCAACCGCGGTCGACGTCGTCTGGAGGCGGCCCGACAGGCGAGGCTCTCTGGTCAAGCAATCGTTTCTCACCTTGGTCCTGATCGTGCTGTGGGTGGCCTGGGTGGCCGGCCTGCTCGGCGTCCTCTGGCTCGGGATTTTCGCCCTGGTGCTGCCGACAGCCGTGCGCGGCGTCGGCGACGCGGCTCGCGCCTTTGCCGGCAGGTCAAAGCGCAGCGGCGCGATGGGCGTGGTACTCAACGTGCTCATTGTTAGGGGCGCCAGGGCAGTGGTCATTGCCGCGGCTGTCGCATGGCTGGCCTATATCTGGCGGGTCAGGGCCGCGAGCGTCGTCGGCAGCGAAACCGCTGGCTTCCTGATAACCGGACTGCTTAACGGCATCATCATTCTGCTGATCGCCGACCTGCTCTGGCAACTGTCGAAGGCGTTGATCGAATATCGGATGAACCTCGCTCCGGCGGATGGGAGCAGCGCCGATGAGCTGGCCCGCAGCGGTCGGCTGCGCACGCTGTTGCCGATCTTCCGCAACGCCCTTGCCGTGTTCATAGCCGCCGTCACCGCGCTGACGATCCTCGCTGGGCTGGGCGTGCAGATACTTCCCCTCATTGCGGGCGCCGGCATCTTCGGCATCGCTATCGGTTTCGGCTCGCAGACCCTGGTCAAGGACGTGCTGAGCGGCGTGTTCTACATGATGGACGATGCTTTTCGGGTCGGCGAATACATCCAGAGCGGCAGCTATAAGGGCACGGTCGAATCATTCAGCCTGCGGTCGGTTCGGCTGCGCCATCATCGCGGCCCCGTCTATACCGTCCCGTTTGGTGAGCTCGGGGCGATCCAGAACATGAGCCGGGATTGGGCGATCGACAAGATGACGATTGGCGTGACCTACGATTCCGACGTCGACTTGGCGCGCAAGCTTATCAAGAAGATCGGCCAGGAGCTGGCCGCCGATCCGGAATTTGCAGGCGACACGATCGAACCGCTCAAGATGCAGGGCATCGATAGTCTTGGCGATTTCGCGGTCATCCTGCGGATGAAGTTGATGACGAAGCCCGGTACCCAATTCACGATTAGGCGACGCGCCCTCATGATGATCAAGACGGCTTTCGTGGAAAACGGCATCAAAATCGCCTATCCGACCGTTCACGTCGAGGGTGGTGGAGGGACCGCGGCCGCCGCACATCAGGCTTACGAGGCCTCGAAAAAGAGCAAGGCCCCCTTGGAGGTGGTGAGGGACACGCCGTAGCGCTGCGCGATTTGTCCACGCCATCCGCGAGTACGGGTGAATGGCGGCCCAGGTTAGGCTTCTAGCAACGGGGGTCAACGCAAGGCGACGGCGTCCTCGAATATGCACAGAAGCTGTTGAGCGGCGAGGAACAGACCGACGGGCTCTACTGGCCGGCCAACGAGGTGAACCGTCAGCCCGGCAGGCGCCTTCGCCGATGAGGCGGCGCTCGACCAGGCAAAGAAGGACGAGGGCTATTTCGGCTACCGATTCGGTACCCTGGCCGGACAAGGCGACAACATTGCAGCGGCACGACGAGGAACTCCACATGCGAAGGTCCGTGGCGCTGGGTAACCGCGGTCATGTTTGCCATTGCGGTGGTGTTGCGGCCTACGACTATGCTATCAACGGCAACGTGATTGCCGGATTTGCTCTGATCGCTTGACCCGTCACTTATACGAAGCGGGCGTCCGCACCTTAGTCGTCAGCCATCGGGGCATCGTCTACGAGGCCGATCTCGGACCGGATACCGATGCCAAAGTTGACGCGTTCAATCTGTTCAACCCAGATGACAGCTGGGAGGTCACAGGCAACTAGGTGACGCAAAAGATCACGTGGTCGTGGCGGTGATCGAGAAATTCGACCTCGGGCGCAGGAGTGGGCAAATGTTCTTCGCTACCGGCCTGGCCTGCACCACACCAGTTCCTGGGCCGGGCGGCCGCACGCCGCACCATATAGGTTGCTCCGAAGCGCGTCAGGCGCTCATTGCGGGCGCCGACGAATATCGGTCGCGGCTCGTGCTGGCGATTCCAGGTTCGTCCATCAAGGCCGTCAGTGCTCTCGCCAGATCCTGAGGAATGGGCATGACGCGGTCTCTGCGCCCTTTGCCGCGCAGCAGCACTTCGTCTTCCTCCGCGCGCTAACGGCCACATGGCTTCGTCGCGGTTGTAATCGCGGAAACGCAATCGATAATGACTGGGCTGCCCGTTGCTGGCCCGCCAGCTACAGTTGCGCTCAGCGCTCCCACGTGGCCGGCAAAGTTGTCCCGTGTGTTCTGATCGACCACCGCAACGGGGGCGGCGATTACCAGCCCCGCCGCGGTGCCGGCTGCATGCGCCACACCCGCGGTCGCGGTGACGATGTGGTCGCCAAGGCCCAACCGATTGTCGCTCAACGCCTGTCCGCTCGAGAGACGGGTGCCGATGAGCTGGACGATCTCGGGCGACTCGGCGAACTTGCTGTGATGAAGATCGTCGCCCGCTTTGATCTTGGTAAGGTCGATGACCGAGATGTTGTTGGCCGCGAGTTCGGTCCTGTAGGGCTCCTGCTCCGGATCGATCGAACCCAGCCGGGTCACATCGCCCCAGACGCGCCGCGATACCGCTAAAGCCCGATCGTCACGCGAGACGAAGAGTGTGAATTGTGGGCGCGGAGCTCCCATGTCGGCGATCTGCGACCGGAAAACGTCGACGTCGACGTCGGGCGCTGCCAGCATGACGTTCTTGAATTTGGGCGGGAAGCGGCCATTGCGGATCGCCATCTGCCGAAGAGACTCCAGCGCCAGCCAGTTTCCCATCGAGTGGGCCAGGACGGAAACTTCTTTAACGCCTGCATCGCGCGCCAGATACTGAAACAGGCTCTCCAATGCATTGCGCGTATAGTTGGTGCTTTCGCGGTCATATCCATAGGCGAGAAGACTACCCCGTGAGGGCCAGGTGACCAGCACCGGAACGCTGCGCGTTCCTGAATCATGGACGATCTGGGCGAAACGGTAGACCGAGTCCTCGAACCGGTTGTTGAAGCCGTGGATGAAAACAAGGACGCTGCGATCCGAATTCTGCGAAACGGACATCTTGAGCCAATTTTCGGCCGTATCCCGAGAGACTTCCTCCGCCCGCAGGGTTGCGAAATCCGTCGCGGGATTCGAGGGCAGTTTTTTTGGCCAGGCGACCTCGCCGACTTTGCGGACATTGTCGGGCGGAATCGACACGGTGATCTCGGCGAAGGCCGGCGTCATTCCGCGTTCCCCGGCGAACATCTCACCTTGTTTCGAAGCCCGGCCGCGCGTTGTCGCGACCAGCATCTCGACCCTGCTGGTGGACGGCGCGGTATCGGCTACCGGCGAAAGGACACCCGTCGGGCGGCTGGCGCAGCCCTCCAGAAGAGTGAGCAGCGCCACGGCCGCCACAATGCCCCGAGCGCGTCCAGCACTGGAAGCCGAACAAGCGCGCTCGACAGAGCTTCGGGAGCGGCTGCTAGTCCACATAGACGACGACGTATCTCGACCCGGAGGACTGATAGTAAGTCCCACCGCATCGCCAAACCAATGTGCCGTAGACGGTTACACGTGCGCAGCCCGCAGGCAGCGCGCTGATGTAGATTGCCGACCGCCGAACAGTCCGACGGGTCGTGCGGCGGGCCACGCCAGCCACGCTCCCCGGAGTGGCGGGGTGACCTATCCGAGCATTGGCTTCCGAGAGCAATGAATGGTTTGTCACGACCGCCGCCGGATCGATCTGGAGGAAAGTCACCAGCGAGAGGGCAAGGACCATGCCTTTGCGAAACGTAAATCTCATCACCGTCACTCCCCGGCCAGGTCGATTTCGCCAATCTCGTCGACGGCAAATGTTTCGAGCTTCTTCGCATCCTTTGAAGGCGTGAAGACAAAGCTGGAATTATCGATCGTCGGCGCTGTGTTCCAGTTTCTGAACTCGATCGAATATTCGGGAGAGGCTGCAACCCATTTGCTGGTAATGACGTATTTGAGCGGCAAGGGTTTCTCGCCGTCGGTCACCCAAAGCTGCCAGTCTACCTCCTTGCCTCGGAAAGCGAGATGGTGGACCTCGACGCCGTCGATAAACGCCATCCCGACATGCATGCCGCTGGCGATATCCGTTTCAGCGTGCTGCAGGGGCTTCTCGGAGAGAAGGTCGGCTCCAGGTGCATCGAAGCCAACATCGTTGCGAAGGGCATCGACAGCTTGGTCTATGGTCGTGGCGGGCAGTTGGAAGAACGCATTCGCTTTTTTGCCGTAGAGTGTCAGCGCGCTGCCATCAAGGATCAGTTCCAGATCGGCGATCGCGCCTTTGCGGGATGCGTGAAGCTTGTCGGGCCTTTGCACCTTTATTTCGCCCGAGCTGGCGAACTGAAGCTTCTGCCCGTCATAGGACACGACATCCGTCTCCACGTCGTAGTCGACTGAGAAGCGTTGGAGCGAACCAAGATACTCCGACATCGCGCCAAGAATCTTGGCGGCGTCTGCCTCGACCTCAGCCTGTGCGAAGGCCCTTTCGACCGAAAAGGAAGCCAGGAACAGGGCCATTAAAATTCCAGCTTTACCGACATGACATCTCATTGGTCACACTCCATTCCTCACCCCCCGAAGGCGATGACGCGCTGCACGAACCAGGCCGCGGATAGCGAGCCGATGATATAGGCGGTCACCAGCCGCGGTCGTTCGACGGAGAAAGCGAGCAGCTTCCTCAGACTCGCGATGGTGGCAAGCGCCAGCGTGACGAAAAGGAGTTGGCCGGCCTCGACGCCGAGATTGAAAGTAAGCAGCGCCAGCGGCACGTCCTTCTGCGGCAATCCGATCTCGCGCAGCGCGCCGCCGAACCCGAAGCCATGCAGCAATCCGAAGAGAAATGCGATCAGCCAGGGGTAGCGGCCGGCAATATCGGCGTGCCCACGTTGCTTGCGGACGATCTCGGCCGCGACAAATACGATGCTGAGTGCGACCAGGGCTTCTGTCGGCGCCTGCGGAGCGGCCGCAAGGCCGAGCGCGGCGAAGGCGAGCGTGATCGAGTGCGCGACGGTGAAAGCGGTGATGGTGGCGACGAGCGTGCGCGGTTCGCGAATGAGCAGGAGCAATGCAAGCACGAAAAGCAGGTGGTCGAGGCCCAGCATGATGTGCTGAACGCCGAGCAGGAGGTAGGTCCGGGCGGTGTCAGTGGCGGTCGATACGGCGGCCACTGCCACTTCGGGGAAGTCTGGCGCCAGCCGTGCTGTCTGGACCGTACCGTCAGCGCGCATTATCCTGACGAGGGCGTCGGTATAGGTAGCGACGAGACCGTCAACGGAAATCGTCCGCCCGGCCAGCCCGCCATCGCAGCGGACATTCCACCGGCTCGTGGATGCCGCCTCGACAATCGCTGTCACTGGCGTCGTCACTTCCGTGCAGGCCTCGGGAAGGTCGACATGCAGCGATAGCCGGTATTCGCCGCGCGCAGGTACCTTCCAGAGGACGGAATACTGCTCGGGCGCCGTCTCCGTGATTTCGAGGTAGGCCGGGCGCAGTTCGTGCGCGGTGGCGCCGCCAACACCGAAAAGCACGAAGAGGAAGATCGCCAACGGCCACATCAGTCGCGGTCCGCACCGTCAGTGGACGTCGTGTCGTCGCCCGGCAGAGTCACGATTACCCGGTAGTCCGCACGCATCGCCCCGTATCGTTCGTCCGCAATTGTGCGCCGCTTCGCGGACTGCCATTCGCGCAGCACCAGATCGCGGACCTCGTCGAGCGTGGGATCGCGTTTCTCCGTCCGGTCGTCGACGAACACTAGGTGCTGGCCGAAGGTCGACGTGAGGGGGCCCGTCCAGCGCCCGGCCGGCGCTGCGATGAGCGCTTCGGCGAACTCGGCCCCGAAATTGGCGGCGATCTTATCGGTCTCCATAAGCGGCATCGCTGGGGGTAGCAGCGTCGGATCGCCCGCGCCGGTCGGAACCTCGCCGCTCTCGTCCGCCTCGATTGCGGCGAGCAGTCTATCAATGTCGGTTTTCAGCGTCTCGCCGTGTCTGGTCGGGTCGAAGAATACCTGCCGGAAGGCGATACGGACCGGAACGTGGAAGGTTGCCGCGTTCTCCGCGATATAGGCTCGGAGTTCCTCATCGGACGGATTCAATTCGGCCTCGCTCGGCTCGAACAGGAATTCCATCTTTTGCTGCATTCGCCGGCGGATGACGGTGTCGTCGCGGTCGAGACCCATCCTGGCGCCCTCCCGGTAGAAGATCTCCTCCTTCACAAACGCCTCGATAAGGCCATTCAGCTCAAGGGGCGTCGGGGGCCGCTGCCAGGTACGTGAAAATGTCTCGTAAAGCTGCGCGATGCGGCCGGGTCCCACCTCGATCACCCGCGGGTCGCTGTCGCGCGGCGAGCGGTCGAGGACGGACCAGACGCCGAAGACTGCGACACCGATGATCAGGAAGTGGATAAGCGGTTCGGAAAGCAACTGGCGAACACGTCTCATGCGGGAGGGCTCGCGGCCGGGAAAAGGTCCAAGCTCAGTACGAGGAGCGCGCCCGCGGCGATCCACGAGCCGGCGGCGCGGATCGCTGTCCTTTGCCAGGGCAGCTCGAGCCAGGCGGCAAACCCACCGACATAGGTAACGACCAGGGCGGCGCCGAGGCCGGTGCCGGAAAGCGCAAGCCAGATCTGTTCGTCGGGGACGCCGTCGGGCGCCGAATCCAGCGCCACGGCAACGCCCGCCCCTAGGGCGAGCGCGGTCACGACCAGGCTGCCCGCCCGGGCAAGCGCGACAGCCAGTCCGGCGGCCAGCGCGATGGCGAGCAGCGGCCATTGCTGCAGAGCACGCGGCGAAGCGTCGGTCAGCGCCAGCGTCACCGTGAGAGCTGCCGCGAATGCGGGCAGTGCAAGGCGGCTCACGCGGGGAGCGTGTTGCCCGATCAGCAGACCGACGGCCGCCAGCACAAGCAGATGCGCCGGCACGAGGACGGGGTGAAGGAGGCCGTTATAGAAAATGCCGATGCCCTTGATCGGTGCGTGGGCCATGGCGGGGCCGCAAGCGCCCGCCATCAGGAGGGTTGCAAGGACGAACTGCGCCTTCATGCGAACCCGGTCAGGAAGGCGAGTCCGGTCACCGCAATCGCCCCGCCAGCGGCCCGGACCGCGACCCTCCCGCCCTCCCACTTTGACGCAAGGCCGAAGGTGATGCCTGCCAGATGCAGAAGCCCGGTTCCGATGACAAACCCGACGGCATAGGCGACGGCATCGGCGGCGGCCGGCAACTCCGTGCCGTGCGCGTGGCCGTGGAAGATCGCGAAGGCGCCGACAATGATAGCCGCCACCCAGAGCGGTGGCCTCGCCCCCAGCGCCACCATGACGCCGAGCACGACGGCCGAGGCGGCGATGCCGGTTTCGACCGCCGGAAGCGGAACGGCGGCGATTCCCAGGGTGCCGCCAAAAGCCATCACGAGGGGAAAGATGATCGGCAGCAACCAGATCGCCGGCGCGCCGAGGAAGGCGCCCCACAGGCCGACAGCCACCATCGCCGCCACATGGTCCCAGCCGAGGATCGGATGCAGGAAACCGGACGCGAAGCCGCCGGCGACGCCCGACGCGTCATGAGCGAAAGCAGGGGTACCGAGCGCCGGCAGGAGCAGAAAGACCACCGTGGTGCATGCGATTGTCGCCGCGGAATGATGGGCCGTTCTACGTTCCTGAGCTATGCTCATTGTCCCTCCTGCAAAGCGGCACTCGCATGCTTTCGGACAGCTTTGGCCTCGCTCCGCACAGCGACCGCCAAAGCGTCGCGTACGGCCACCTGCTTGGCTTCCTCGCCGTAGATGCGCAGCAGTCCCTGCATTTCAGCATCACGCAACCCCAGACGCCTGTCCAGCAGGGCCCGCACGACCTTTTCATTTGTGACGACCACTGCTTCGCCCGCCAGCGGCCCCGGCGCATGCGTCATCACCCTCACAAGATCGCCGTCCGGCACAAAGCGGGTCCACATAACCTGCGGGATGAGTACGATGGAGAAAGTTGCCGGTGTCTGCTCCTTTGCTCCTTCGAGGAGACCGCCAAGCCGGTTCATGCTTGCCGCAGCCCTGTAGAAGGCGAGCAAGCCAGTTGTCGGCGGTTTGCCACGCGGCTGCAGCAGGCCCGTGTTCTCAGCCTGCCAGACCGCGGTTCGTATATGAAGTGCTTCGGGATATGACCAGTTCAGAATGCCAAGCGAGATGGCAGTGGGGTTCTCGTACCCGCAGGCGATACTGTCGGTTGCGACCGACCACAACGCCGTGAGGACAAGGGTTGAGCGCAAAAGCACTTTCCTAACGCCCGTAGCAGGTCCATTCGATTCGCAATGCCGCGGTTTCATGTCTTTTAGCCGGCAGGATCATACCAAATCGGGGAGGTATAGGCGCGATCCTGAACTTTCATCCTGGTACCGTCGAGCGGCGTCGTGCCGAAGAACTTGGCATCGTAAGCCGTCCACCGGGGGGTCGGAATCTCGATGACGCGGCCGTAATAAAACGCGGGCTCGGACGGGTCGAAATCCGGATCGGTCCACACCGCGATAAGTTCCGGCGCACCGATCGTGTTGGTCCATTTCGCATTGGCCACGTCGACTGTATCGCCGACCGGCGGCAGCTTGCCGTCGGCACCTGGCTGGCGGTCGCCGCCCCAGACGACGTCGTAGACCTTCTCCTGCAGCGTGCCGTCGGCCTCCATCCAGCCCTTGACAATCTGATAGCGGTCGAGATTGGCGCCGATCGGGTCCTTCAGCGCCGCCACCAGGAAGGTCGGCGCCTTGCCTTCGGGGCCCTCGCCGAGGTCGCCGCCCATCGGCACGCCCTTGGTGTAGCCGACATAGGCAGGCTGGCGCTCCTCGGCGTCGGCGGCGGTGAATTCCCAGCCGCCGAAGAAGCGCACCGCCATGCGTGGTCCGGTCGTGGCGTAGGTTTCCTTGCGTTGCATCGCGTCCCATATCGATTCGCGCGTGTTCTCCTCGGCCCACACGGCAGCGTAGCCCGATGCGCCGACCTCCCAGTCCATGATCTTCACGCCGGTCTGCTTGTTGTCGATGAAGGCCGCAATCATGCGCTCGGGGCTCGGCTCCTGGGGCACTGTCTTGCCGAAAAAATTATCCTCTGCCAGCGCCGACAGCGAGTTGTGCGCGTCGCTGCTGCCGATGAGGCCGAACTTGTAGGGGTTGGTGCCGAGTTCCTTCTCCAGCTTGAGCCCGTTCTTGAAGGCCGAGCGTACATATTCGAACTCCAGCATCTCGGGCTTTTTGGCCACGCTGCCGTCGAGATTACCCTTGTCCCATATTTCGAAATCGGCGAACTCGTCGTTGGGCGACAGGGCCGGATGCGCCTCGCCGGTGCCTTTGGTCTGCGAGGCCTCAAACAGGCGCTCCCATTTGGCGCGCGTCTCGACATAGTCCTTGTCGAGTTTCTTGCCGAACGCTTCGACGGTCGGGAACATCAGTCCGTTGCTGAGATTGCCGTTGTGAGCGATTGCCAGCACGTCGCCGCCGGTCTTGTCTTCATAAGCCTGCATCCATTTCCACAGGTCGGCGGGATTGTCGCTGCCATAGGGCGGATAGACGGTGAAGGGGTCGACCTGGCTCGCCTTGTCGCCATTGTCGCGGAAGATCACGTTGCGGTGCAGGTTGTTGCCGCCGGTGTTGGATGTCCATTCATAGCCGATGAAGGCGGTGAAGCGTCCGGGCTCGTTGTATTCTTCCGCCGCCGCGATCGTCTCGTTCCAGGCATTGCGGTAGGCCTTGGTGCCTGGGAAATACATCAGGTCATCGGGAAACTTGTTGTGCGAGAAGCTGACGATGATGTCGATCGCCGCCTCCGCGCCCTTGCCCGACTTGATCATGTCGTACCACTTCTTGCCGGTCGGGTCGGCCAGCATGTTGGGCTTGCCGGCAAACAGGTCGGGGAAGAAGCCCATGTTGTCGGAGTGATCCGCCACCACGAGGAAATCGAGCGGCTGCGAGAGCTTGACCGGCAGGCCGGTCGAGGACGTCACTTGCTCTCCACGGGCGAAGCGGTAGGCATCGCGGGGTGGCAGCCGGGCTCCGAACGCACCCGCATCCATCGAGAACGAGGTGTGCAGGTGGGTGTCGCCGAAGAAAGGCTGCACCGGGAACTTGCGGTCCGCATAGGGCGAATAGTCGGGGCGCGAGGGATGCGCCTTGCCTGCCTTGTCGGCGGAAAGCGCTCCGGCGTCCTGAGCCGCCAGGGGCGCCGCCGACACTAGAAGCATAGCGACGCTGACTATGATCTTGCTGGACATCGTTCCCTCCATTAATCGGCATTGTGCCGAAGCTTTTCAAATAGCTATAAACTCTCGTTGTGTCAGGCACGCAACGACTTTTCAATCGATCTCATATTGCTATAGTACACCCACCTCGTCTTGCCGTTTGGTGCCAAATTCGGCTGCAAATGCTAGATTCCGCTCCCTCGATACGAATCCGCAGCTTTCTTCAGATCGCACCTTATCTGGCAACGCGGGGCGTCTCTTCGATTGAATTCTTCCAACGGCTGGGCATGTCGCCTAATCTGTTCCAGAACGCTGACGGCTGGATCCCGCGCGATCAGTGCTTTCATGTGGGGAACGAAATGGCGCACATCGCGAACGATGCGTTCGCGGGGGCGTACGTAGGCTCTCTGACCCAGTTGCAGGAACTCGGCGATTGGGGACGATCCGTGCTGACCGCCCCGGACATCGCCCACGCGTGCACGCGTGCGGCGGCTAGTGCGCGGATGCTGCACCGTGGATCGGACGTTCGCTTCTTGATCGACGGCCGCACCGCCCGGATCCATTTCCGCTTCGAAGGGCGCTCGGAGTTCGACCCGCGGCAGTTCATCTTGGGCAGCCTGGCGGTGTTGCGCAAAGTACCACTGCTCACTGGCGAGCCTTCGGCGATCCGTGTGCACCTGTCGGCTGAGGCGACACGAGGCAGCGAGGCGCTGGAGGCGTGTCTCGGCCCGACATCGAGATGGGTTGCGACGACGACATGGTCGAGTTCGACCGCGAACTGCTCGACCTGCCGCTGACAAAAGGCGAAGGCGTGCCGTCTAAGGCCGCAGAGGGGCTGAGAACGACGGTCGTGGCGGCGCGGCTCGTCAGCCGGACATTGGCCGAATCCGGCAAGATGACGGCCGACGCGGTGGCGAGGCGGCTCGGCCTGTCGACAAGGACCCTGCAGCGGCGGCTTAAATATTGCGGGGTCGTATTCGAGGACCTGCTCGACGAGACGCGGCGCAGCGAGGCAATCCGGCTGCTCGCCGAAGGCGAGCACAGCATGACCGAGATCGCGTACCGTCTCGGTTACAGTGACCCGGCCCATTTCACGCGGGCCTTCAAGCGCTGGAAGGGCATCTCGCCGTCGAGATTCAATGCCGAGGTTTTTTGATCGAAAACCTGCCGCAGGTCGAGTCCGTTTGGCGTCGACTGGCGGGCAATCCAGCCGTTTGCGACCATAAGTTGTTGCTTCGATGGCCATCGGCCCCAATAAGGCACCCTTCAACCATTAGGGGGTCGGAACAAGAACTGTTCCCCCAGACACGCTAAGCTCGAACGAAGCGTGAACGTCAAGCGGCACGAAGTCGCCTCGCCGGCAGTCTGAGTGACCGGAAGCCTTCGGGCATTTGGTGCTCGGTGTCCCAGCTATAGATGCCGGTCAGGTTGATGTGCTCCCAACTGAGCGGCGAGATGTGCTTGAGCAGGTCATCGGAGATCGAACGGCGCGCCGTGCGCAAACCCCGCCGCCTTCAGCATTTCCTCAACCGTCTCCCAACCACATGTGCCGAGGCCAGATGGAAATATTCTGTAGGGTTGTGGCTTTGCCTGACGAGGCGATGCGTTTCTCAATTGTGGATGCACTCGGCGACCTGAAGGCGATCGCAATAGTCATCCCCACCACTACACGACCATGCAGGATAGAGCCGCGGTCTTCGATGTCTTTATCTATATTCACGCGCGCGATCACGAATGATGATGCGGTCGAGCGATTACCTGGCCTTCTGGCAGACAGAGAGCCAGGCAGGGCAGTACACTTCAGCTTTTGGGATTTGCGATCTCAGAGTGAACGACCGAAATGAGGTCGCTTGCCGAATGGCAGCTGTGCGCTGAACTCGCCCCGATAGCTGGCAGTCTCCTGTCAGCTGCAAACCGGAACAGTCATGAGCGGCTTCGCCTGGTGGAAGCGGAAATCCAACACTTCCGCAACTGATATTGACACCCCGGGATTTGAGCCGCTTCGTTATCATCCATGATACCCGTGACAGTTGTTTTGGCTCCGTTTCATGGAGGTGTGCGCGGCGATAGGGTTGGAGCTGACCCCCTGCGCCTCATAGACATGGGCTTAGTACAGCGCTTAGCCGCAGCAGCAGACGTCGAGGTTCGCGACCTGGGTGAGATTCCCGATTGCGAAGGCGAGATAGGCCGAGCCTTTGAAGTCTGGCGGAGGAGGACTCGCTCGCTGAAAACGCGGCGAGACCAGTTCCGTGCCTGCCTGCGTGCGTGCGCGAGAGCGCGCCTCAGATGGCGGGCTCTCGCGTCGCAGCCGTGCTAAACTGCGGTACGATGTTTCGTCTTGATTTTGAGAGGTAGAGGAGATGGCCCGCACGCTCAGCGTCGTCGGCGCTCCCAGCAGTGCCGGAGCCTACGCCCCAGGACAGGAAAAGGCGCCTTCCACGTTCCGCCGCCACGGATTGATCTCCGCGTTGAGGCGGTCGGGTCTGACTGTGCTTGATCGAGGCGACGTGCCCGGCTTTCGCTGGCGGCCTGATCCGTCGAACCCGAAGGCAATGAATGTCCAAGCAGTGCGCGACGTCGCGAAGACGTTGGCGGAGGTGGTAAGCACGGCACTTCACGAAGAGCACAACCTCCTCATCCTCGGCGGCGACTGCACGGTCGAGCTCGGCGTGGTGGCGGGAACGCTTTCACGCTCCGCTTCTGTCGGGCTAATCTATGTCGATGTCGACCTCGATCTGAACCCGCCTGCTGCGAGTGACGGTGCACTCGACTGGACGGGTGTCGCCCATCTCCTGGACCTTCCTGGCGTCGCCGATGAACTGGCGGGCCTTGCTGTAAGGCGGCCCATGCTTGGCGCTCCTGATGTCCTGTCTTCGCTGCCGCCAATGTCACGAGCGGCGAGGCAGATACTGTTAGAACCCGCAATCTGGCAGTGATCGAACTCGACGAGGTGAAAGCGGGCCCCGTCGAAGCTGCGCGCCGAGCCGCACAATGGGCCCTCGCATTCGATACAATCCTCATACATCTCGACGCTGATGTGCTGGACTTCGCCGATTTTCCGCTTTCGGAAAACACGCGTCGCGGGGTGGGTCTTACTTTTGAGGAACTCAGTGCCACGCTTTCTGAACTGCTTGCACTGCCGAACCGCCGAGTGTTGACGGTGACCGAAGTGAATCCTGATCACGCGCCGGACGAGGCGGAAAGCTTCCGGCGGGTAATCGGCTTGCTTTCCGACGCTTTGGTGCTGTGATCGCGTAGGGGTTGACGAGTCGACTGCCTTCGATCCCATGTATGGTGCTCCACGGGGGTACCGTGGTGAGGGTAGCCAACCAGCTAAGCGTCTACGACGAGGCGGAACTACTTGGGTTCTGTCGCAAACGGAATGGCAACATATGTCCGGCAATGAAGCCCTCCGATTTTCGAGGAGTTGCTATGTTCAAAGGCCGCCATTTCGACGGATCAGTGATCCTGCTGTGCGTACGCTGGTACTTGACCTACAATCTGAGCCTGCGGGATCTGGAAGAGATGATGGCCGAACGCGGCCTGAACATCGATCACTCCACCGTGCATCGCTGGGTCGTGCGCTTCTCGCCGCAGCTGTTAGAACGGTTCAACCGGCGCAAGCGAACCGTCACTGGCAAGTGGCATATGGACGAGACCTATATCAAGGTCCGCGGCCAGTGGATGTATCTTTACCGCGCGATCGACAGTGTCGGCGATACGGTCGAATTCTTCTTCAGCGAACACCGTGACTTGCCAGCGGCCAAACGCTTCCTCCAAAAGGCGTTAGGGCGCCACGGCAGACCGGATCGCGTCGTCGTCGACGGCAGCCAGACCAATCACGAGGCGATCATTTCCTGCGATGCCGAAAACCGCCTGCGCGACCGATCGCGACGAGCAATGAAACCAATCCGCATCCGTAAGAGCAAGTACCTCAACAATCGGATCGAGCAGGATCACCGGCGCATCAAACGTGTCCGGTCCATGTTCGGCTTCAAGGCAATGGCGAGTGCCAAAATTATCCTCTCGGGCATCGAGATGGTTCACATGATGCGCAAACGGCAGGCGAGGTTTGCCTTCAACCCTGATCCATCCATCGCTGAGCAGTTCGAGATCCTCGCCGCCTGAGCCGCTGCGCACAAGGCTCCCGTTGTGATCAGTCTCGATTTGCGACAGAACCCTTGTGTGCTGGCAACCGCAGCTCCTGGCGGAAGAACACGGCATCAGCGTCCGCCATGCTCTGCTGCCGTCAAGCAGTGCCTCGGACCGCCAGGCAACCCAATCCGCAAGGGCCGCCACTGTCACTTCAATGTAGGCTGCTTTCATCGCTTCCCAGGCCGGTCCATTCGGAGCGCGGGCGTCGCATCCGCGACTTCCGAAATCCCTGCAGCTTCAAAGGGCGACGATTAGAGCCCCTACAGGAAGCAACGAGAGTTTGCGCAGAGGGGCTGCAAAGCAGGATGTGCAAGGTCATGGAGTACCTCCCGGCTGAGCATCAATTCCTGGTGCGGGCCGGCGTCGGCTGGAAGCCGGGCGTCGTGGGTCAGGCAAGAGCCAGGGCCGATACCGCGAGCCCCACCGGTACGCTTTCAAGACAGACGAGCCGGTCATCTCCGCGACTTCGCCGGACGTTCGGTATTTAGCCGGCTCACGCCAAATAGCTCATCGATGACTTCGGCACGATCGCGAGACTCCGAGGAGGTTGAACTGTAGTTCAGGCGGCACCGACGCTCTTCGATGCTCCGTTCCTGAGAAGTTCATCAGGTGTGGCTGGCTCTTTTAAAATGCTGTTCCATGACACGAGCCAGCAGTTCGGGATCCACCGGCTTACCAATCTTGGGCGACGAGCGGAATTCGTTCGGGAAGACGGTGTCGCTGTCATAGCCAGTGAGGAAAACGAAGGGAATGCCCCGTGCGGCGAGAGCCGAGGCTATCGGAAAACTTGTCTCATTCTTGAGATTGACGTCCAGTAGCGCCCCATCAAGCTCGTTGTCCCCAATCTGTTCCAAAGCCCTGCTGACGTGTCCATCGGGGCCGATCACCTCGCAACCCCACATGGAAAGCTGGTCGGCAAGATCTTCTGCAATAAGGAACGCATCCTCGACCACCAGCACACGCAAGCCGGAAAGCGGCATTGCGTCGGCTTGCTGGATGTGACTCATCTGATTTTGCCTCGAGGGCGCTAAAGCGGCAGGTTGAGTATGCATTTCAGGCCGGAAGGTTCAAACCTCAGTTCAGCGGCCCCTCCTAGCTCATACTGCAAACTGCGGCGGATGAAGTTGGTTCCAAAGCCGCTGGCTTGCATTGCCGCGACGGGCGCGCCGTCACGTTCCACCCAATTTAGTTCCAGTTGAGGCTGTTCCGTCTTGCGCACCGACCAAGTCAGTTCGACCAAGCCATTTTGGGAATTAAGCGCCCCGTGCTTGGCTGCGTTGGTCCCAAGTTCAAAAAGAACCATGCCGAGCGTTGCGGCCGTGTTTGGCTTCAGCAGCACCGCCGGACCCTCGATAATGATGTTGCCTCCATCGCTGGTCATGTAGGGCAAAAGCGCAGTCTCGATCAGAGCTTTCAGGTCCGCGCCTTCCCATTTGTGCTGGGACAGCACTTCATGTGTCCGCGCCATAGCTCTGAGCCTGTCTATAAAGGCCGTCGAGAAGTCCTCCATGGAGGTGCTGCCCTTCACCATACGCGAGGCGAGCGCGGTGACGGTGGCCAGGATATTTTTAACCCGGTGCTGCAATTCATGCAGCAACATTTCCTGGTGCGCCTCAGCTTCCTTTCGCTGCGAAATGTCAATCATCGCCGCGATGGCGCCCCGCACGTTGCCCGTCTCATCAAAGAGCGGGTTCGCCGACATCAGAATGTCGACACGACGACCGTCCTCGCGCTCGATCTCACTTTCAAAGCTCGTTACTGACTCACCGGTACGAGCAGCCTTGGTCAGAGGGTGATCGTGCGGCTCTATTCGGAAGCCATTCCTGCGGAGGTGGATGTCCATTGGTATGGAAATTAGCTTGTTTTTGTCATGCGTTCTCCCAAGCAGTTCTGCCCCGTGCCGGTTGACGCGGGAGCTTTCAGCAGCGCCGTCCTCGGTGATGAGGATGCCTACCGGTACCAGGTCAAGCAGGGTCTCGAGGCTCTCGACGCGGTTCCTCAGGCTCTGGGACAGCGACTTGATTCGCGCTTCGGCCAACGAAATCTGGGTTACGTCGACGAATGTGATGACCAGCCCGGCGATAACGTTCTCGGTCGTCTTGTAAGGAAGTATACGCATTATGTAGCGAGCATCGCTGTCGCTGGAATCGACCTGTCGCTCAACAGTTCCAAGCTTGTGCAATACATGCTCGGCATCGGACTGCAGCGTATCGCACGCAAAGCGCGCCCGCACATGCATCAACGGCCGGCCGATATCGCTCTCAACCAGCCTGAACAGATCCTTAGCGGCCGGCGTGAAACTTTTGATGCACAGGTCGCGGTCGAGGAAAATGGTTGCAATCTGCGTGCTCTCCAGCAGATTTGAGACATCGCTGTTGGCGCGGCTCAGTTCCTCCACCCGCATGTTGAGTTCCGCGTTGACCGTCTGAAGCTCCTCGTTGATCGATTGGAGTTCCTCCTTGGATGTTTCGAGTTCCTCGTTTGATGATTGAAGCTCTTCGTTGATCGAAGACAATTCCTCGTTGGCAGACTTCAGCTCCTCGTTGGAAGACTCGAGCTCCTCCGTCGTCGTCTGCAGCCGTTCCCGCGTCGCACGCAGTTCGGCTTCAAGGTGGCTGACTCCATGGTTCTTCGCATCTTCGCCGGATTCGAGAACTTCGGTCTCGGCGTCTGTCCACAAGCTTCCTTGATCCCGGAATACCACCATGAACACGGAATCGCCGCTTCGGCGGAGGGGCTGGACGACAAGATCGATTGCCTGGCGGCCACCATCGGTCGCCACGGTGACATTGTTGTGGGTGGCCGGCTTTCCCGTCGAAACCGCCTTGTGGACAGTGGCGCGCAGGTCCAGGCGCAGACCGCTACGGGCCATGGTGAAGATGTTGTGGTCGGGAGAACCAGCTGCCATTTCGAGGTATTTGCCCGTTCCGGCCGAACTATGCAGGACTTCGCCGCCGGCGTTGACGATCACATGGGCCGGAGTGTAGCGGTCAAGCAGTTCCCGCTCGGCAAGATCCTGTAATGACGACCTCGCGGCTGTATCGGCCGCTCGGTTGAGTTGCGGCCGACGCACCGGTGCGGTCAGTGGGAATTCCGGGAGCCTGGTGCTGCTCCGGGCGCGCTTCTGAAACAGCCTGCTAGCCTTGTCTATCGTGGAAAAAAGGCTTGCGTGCCGAGTGATGTTCTCCGACGAACCCAAGAAAAGAAAGCCATCGTCCCTCAGCGCATAGTGGAAGAGCGGGATAACCCGCTCTTGCAAGTCCGCCCCCAGATAGATGAGCAGGTTGCGGCACGAGATCAGGTCGACGCGGGAGAACGGCGGATCGCGCAGCATGTTGTGCGGTGAAAAAAGGCAGATCTCCCTCAGGTCGCTGCTGATGCGGTAAGTACCATCTTCCTGCGTGAAGAACTGCTTCAGGCGTTTTGGGGATAGATCCTCAGCGATGGCTGCCGGATATCGCCCGATGCGGGCTACTTCCAAAGCGCGCTCGTCAATGTCGCTTGCGAAAATCTGCAGCTTCGGAGCGGCAGGACCTTTCGAGGCCTGCGCTCGCAGGAGCATCGCTATCGAATAGGTTTCCTCTCCTGTCGAGCAGCCCGGGACCCAAACCCGGACCACGTCGTCCGACCCCTTATTCTGGAACAGCTTCGGCATGGCCTCGCGCTCAAGCGCCTCGAACGCTTCAGGATCGCGGAAGAAATTGGTGACGCCGATAAGCAGATCCTGAAAAAGGAAATCGACTTCTCGCGGCTCCCGACGGAGATGGTCACAAAATTCCTGCGGATTCTCGATCTGCAACACCTTCATGCGGCGCTGGATGCGCCTGACGATGGTATTGTCCTTGTAACCGCTAAAATCGTGGCCGGTGCGCGCCCGCAATAGCGCCACGATCCTCGACAGATGATCGACTGCCTCGCGATTCAGGCCTTCCGGACTGCGCTTTCGCGCCGCGTGGGCGTGCTTGAAATATGCGGCAAGCTTCGGGGCCATACGGTCGGCTGGCATCACCATATCGACAAGCCCGGTATTGACCGCACTGCGCATCATGCCGTCGTATTCGGCTCCTTCCTGCGCCAGCGTCAGCCCGCCATGTTCCTTGATCGCTCGCAGCCCGATGGTTCCGTCGCTGCCGGTCCCTGAAAGAATGACGCAGGCCGCATTCTCTCCCTGGTCCTCTGCGAGCGAAACGAAGAACTCGTCTATCGGTGTGCGCTTAGTCCGGGCATCGATTTGCTTGGCGAGGTGCAAACGACATTTGCTGATGGTGAGGCCTTTTCCAGGCGGGATGACATAGATCCTGTTGGGCTCGATCTTGGCTTCGTTTTTGACGACGGTCGCCTTGATCAGGCTTGAACGCTGCAGGATTTCCGGCAGTTCACTGGCCAAGTTCGGGTCGAGATGCTGGACCACGACATAGGCGAGGCCGCTATCGGCTGCTGTATTGGAAAAGAAGTTCTGAAGCGCAGCGATGCCTCCCGCCGACGCCCCGATGCCTACCACCGGGCAGTCGTCGTCTCGTTTGCCGGGCTGATGGTCTTCCTCCGTCCCCTTGGGCGTCTTGCTGTCCATCAATCGATACCGTTGCCCCCTGAGGTGGTCGCGGTTTCAAGAACCTGCGACCCGCCACCATGTCTTTTCTCGATGATCTGTTGTACCAGTTCGGCGTCAGCCTTGTATTCCTTAGCCCGCTCAGACAGTTGGGCCGCAAGTTCGTGCCGCTTGTGCAATCTTTCCCGCTTTGCCATGCGGCGTGCCAGTTCGGCGCGCTGCTGATGAGCACGCAACAGGCTCCACAGGATCTGCTCAGCTTCGCTCGACTGGGCTTCCATCATTACATCCGCGGTAAAGGCGTGGCCCGTGTGGCAGCGGTAGCGAACCATCGGCCCATCTGCGATTTCCCACAATGGGCCATGACATTCTGGACATACAAACACTGAGAGGTCGCCAAGTCGATCTTCCGTTTTCATGGTTCCGTGCTCCTGTGCGGCGATCGCAGCTTCCAGTCGAATGCCCGACGGTATCTCCGGCGTCTCGCCTGCCGCCTCTCCCGCGAGCTTGCCCAGCAATGCCGCCATGCCCGACAGCGGGACGCAATGATCGATCTCTACATGGCGCAGTGCGCTCAGCACCATGTCCGGGACCGTGGCATCATCGGGATGCTGAACGACGCTGGTTCCGCCGCAGGCCTTGACGGCGCGAAGACCCGCCGTGCCGTCCGACAGACTTCCGGTCAACACCACGCCGACAACTCTCGAGCCATAGCTGCAGGCTGCGGAACGGAACAGCGGATCTATGGCGGGGCGAGCCAGGTTTTCGCGCGGCCCGCGCCGCAGCATCATATGGCTGTCATGGAGCAGCAGATGAGCGCCCGGCGGCGCAACATAGGCGCGCCCGATTTCTATCGGTGCGCCGCTGACCGCGTTGACCACTGGAAGTGGCCCCGCGCGGTCGAGAATGTCGGCAAGATGGCTCGTCGCGCCGACATGCAGCACGATGAAAACCGCTGCCGGAATATCCGCGGACAACTCCTTCATGAGCCGCTGCAGCGCCTCGACGCCGCCGGCGGAAGCGCCGATCGTAATGATGCATCGGTTGTCGCACAGCCAAGAGGCATGTTTCGCCGCATCAGGATCGATCTGATGGCCGGGGCGAACCGAAATCAATCCGTCGTCCATGGCGGTTCCTTTTTGCCGCGATGCTTCTGGGGGACGGCAGCGGCGGCCAATCCCTCAAAAATTGAACTTCCCAATCAACGTCGAGCAATTACCGGAGTTCCTAACGGCCGTCGGTCACTGAACGATGGCCAGGCAACCCGAGCTAGCGGCGGTTGTTGCCTCCGTGCGTCAGTAACCGCCAGGAAGTCAGCTCCTGGCGCGAGCACGACCTACACAGGTTCAGAGCGGATCCGCCGGCAGGCATGTTTGCCTACTGCCGCTCATGTGCCCGATGCAGTCATCCGGACTTGCTTGCGTTTTGGCGCAAATGGACTGAAAAGGCCCTTCGCTAGCCCACTTCCACAATGGGAGGCGTTCCGCTTTTTGCGGCCATTCAGGAGACCACGATGCGACCTCGACCGGCGCATACTGCGGTGTGAAGTTCGCTGACGCAAACTCCCTCCCTATGAAAGCTGCTATCATTGACGAAGTGCCAGATCGATCGCCGATAGACGGCTGCCGTGAGTGGTTGCGGCGTCCACAGGGAGTTTGCGTCTGAAACCAGACGGATAGCCTTTCGGTGCGATTTCCGCACTTACCCGGGGAGTGCGAGCGCCTACCTTGGCAGGGACAAGGAGATGCTGCCATGCCTCGGTATTTCTTCAATGTTCGAGATGGACAACAACTCAACGAAGACCCCGAGGGGATTGATCTTGATGGTCTATCGGCAGTCGAGAACGAGGCAATGACCTCGGCCAAGGAGATCATCGCGGAGGCGCTGCTCAGCGGGCGTCCAGCCCCACTTGGCCACAGCTTCGAGATTATTGATGAAGAGGGGAATATGATCCTCGAGTTTCTGTTCGCGAGGGCGGCCCACGAAACCGGACCGCAGCCCTGACGCCGCGTTAATTTAGTCTTGTAGCGTACCGACTACCTTCCGGCTTCTCGACAACCCCGAATACCGTCGCCACATCGGGCTCCTGCATAGAAATTGAGCTGGGAGGAGCGAAGATGGCGATCATCTCGCTTGCAGTGAAGTCGACCCCAGGATGCCGTCGAAGCTTATGTGAGCTCCAGGCGGAGCTCGCAAATTCTATCCACCGAACCCGCGATCCGGGCCATCCGCGCCCTGATGCCAAAATGCACGGAAACTGATCGTGAGCTGGCTGACATGCCTTGGCGGTTTCACGCGGGCTTTGCGTGTCGTTCGATGGTGACGCCGCCGCGAGACAGGCCGTCGTTGATGCGGCCAATCCAATTGTTGCTCTAATGATTGCTGCGGAGTAGGATGTCTACATCGTCTGCACATCCAATGGGCGCGGACGGCTGGGAGATGACGATGCTCTTGCCTGAACAAGGAGAGAGCCATGTTTCCCTTTTCTATCACTCCCTACCGCAATGAACTTCTGCGCCGGTTGAGCGCGGATGATCTCGCCGTGCTGAATCCCCATCTGGAACCATGTTCGCTGCCAAAGAACATGTACCTCGAACGGCAGCGGAAACCGGTTGAGTTCGCCTACTTCCCTGAAGAAGGCATCGCCTCCACAGTTGCCAAGATGCGCTTGGGACGAGACGCCGAGGTCGGCGTCATCGGTTACGAGGGCATGATCGGCACTGCGATTGTCATGACTGACGACCGAAGCCCACACGATTGCTACATGCAACTGGCCGGAAGAGGACATCGGATAGCTTCAGCGGCCTTCACAGCCGCCCTTACCGAAAGCTCGACACTTCGGCCTTTCCTGCTGCGGTTCACTCTCAGTTTCTCGATCCAGGCGAGCTACACCGCGCTCGTGAACGTCCGCTGCTCGCTCGAACAGCGCCTGTCGCGTTGGCTGCTGATGTGTCATGACAGAGTGCCCGGCGATACGATCACCATCACCCATGAGTTTTTGTCGATCATGCTCGGGGTCAGACGGCCCGGTGTTACGACAGCAATCCATATCCTGGAGGGGAAAGGCCTCATTCGCGCCACGCGGGGCAACATTGTCGTCCGGGACCGCGAGAACCTCATCGCTTTGGCTGACGGCGGCTACAGCGAGCCCAAGGCTGAATACGAACGCCTCATTGGCCGAATGAGCCCGATGAGGGATGCCGAGCCCCGATCCAAGCATGTCGTCAGCTCAGTGAGCGCCAGACCGACATCCAGCCTGAGATAATTGCCAGTGGCTCTCAATTCTGCCAGTTGGCCTCCTCGTCAACAGCACGGATGGTAGCAACAACGTTGATCGCTCGGATAATCAAATCGGCGGTTCCACGGTCGCTGGCGGTCCCCGACCTGCCATCGTTGATTTCAAGGAAGTCGCACATCGAAAATCGACCGAGATTCCGGGAACGCTGAAAACATGGCGGCGGCCTACGAACGCTCGTTCGGCGTCCCGAGGAGCGATGCCAGCATTGTCTCTTTATCATAGCCAAGTTTGAAGACAGTGAGGATCTTGACCGCGATGTCATCGGCTTCAGGCGAATCGGTTTCGAGCGTAAGTGAGGCGCAGGTCTGGTCGAAAATGTCTCTCAGTTCGGCAAGCTGTTCGGGGGAATAAACGCCCGATGCCGCGGCGCGCTCTAGACTTGGCATAAGAAAGTACGCTCCAACAACGGCGGAGAGCGTCCCCTCTCATCGCTGGATCACCGATTCCTGTCGCCAACGATGCAACGGACAATAGCCCCGGCCGGATATAGGTTCAACCCGTCGCACGTACTGATTCAGACGCCGCTGCCGTTCTCCAGGAGGCGATTTGGCGCGACCACGACCTCCCTGCATGGTCACCGGCAACGTCTGCTTCTTTAATCGGGCATGGAGGTCAAGCTCCAATTTTTGCTTCCGCTTCGTTTCGTCCTGCGCGGGTCACGCTTCTTTCCGTGGTCGGCATAGCGGCGAGAGCCGAAGCTGCCACAAGCATTGGTCGGATCGGGTCGGGGTGCCTTGCTTTCAGACGCGCTATGATGCGCAGCAGCGCCCGGGCCGTCATGTCGGCGACTGCGTGAAATACATGCCCAACCGTTCCGGCTTCATGTAGTCTGTTGAGGAGCATCAAGGCCGGACGCGTGGCTGAATCTCATTCCCAAGACCACTTTGCGGCGCTGAAGCGGACGACCCTGCTGCCGAACGGTGTCCGCCCTCGCCTACGTCGAGTTGGGCGATGGGCGATGCCAACGGCGTGCCCGTCCTCCTGCTGCACGGATTTACGGATAGCGCGAAGCTGGAGCCTGAAACATCGTCCGATTTTCCACCCAAAGCAGCCGACGCCAACCTCTCATCAGGTGATTTCATTCTGGTTTCAGCGAGCCTCATGCTAGGCTTCGGCCACAATATGCATCCGCATTACTTCCGAGGACGTAGCCATGGCACGCTTCAGATTGGCTAAACCGCTCCGTGTCGCTCTGTTTCTTTTGCTGGCTCCTGGTGCTGAACTTTGGGCACAGGCAGCGCCACCAGAAGAGATTGTTGCCTTCTCCTCCTTGACCATGACTGACGAACAGTTCCTGAAAGGCAAGGAAGCAGACGCAAAGCCTGTCATGTTGTCGGCCAAGCTACAGCTGCCGTCGCCGTCCGGGGACCGCTTTCCCGCCGTGATTCTGCTTGATGGGTCAGGCGGTCCGGGCAACGCCATGGCTTGGAACTGGGCCAAGGTGCTCAACCGCATCGGTATCGCAACATTGCGCATCGACAGCTACTCGGGCCGAGGTTTTGAGGAAATATTCACGGCTCAAGGCAGGGTCGGGGAATTCAACAACATAATCGATAGCTTCCGCGCGCTCGACCTGCTCGCGGCAGACCCACGCATCGACCCGGAGCGCATTGCGGTAATGGGCTTTTCGCGCGGCGGGATTGCAGCGCTCTATTCCAGTATGACGCGCTTCGAAGAGCTTTACGGGTCGGACAAGGCCAGGTTCGCCGCCCATCTGCCCTTCTACGCGCCGTGCAACTTCATGCTTGAGGGAGAGCTCAATGTCGGTGCCGCACCCATCCGCGCCTTCCACGGCGAAGCTGATGTTTGGAATCCAGTGCCCCGCTGCCGTGACTACATCGAACGCATGAGGGCAGCTGCATTCTGGACGTTCGAGGTTACCCGCCGGACCGACCGGATCGGCTCGATTTTTCACATCCCCGGAAGTCGCCGAACGGCGCAGCGATCATGCAATCAGCGCGGAAAGGGCGAGCCGATCGCCGCATTCGCGCTTTCAGTTCACCCTTAGCGTGTCTTTGGAAACAGTTCCTGTTCTAGCCCCTACATGACCCGCCACGCCCTGTAGCGCCCCCTGCCCGTCACCTCCCGGATATTGAGTTCGGCGACCAGACCGAGCGCGGCGCGCTGGGTAATTTGAGCTCGGTCGCGATCAGACCGGCCGATACCACCGGCCGGCGACGCAACGGCGTCGAATTTGCCGAAGACGGCGTGTGAAATTCAAAGGATTTCGTAACCTTCACCCCGATGCGATTGCAGTTAATTTGAGAATCTGAGCTACCCCATTCTCGCAATTAACTGCCAAACATGACCGAAACGACCGCATTCTCACGATTAACTGCCAAGCGACACCGGACTCCCTGGACGCCGAGACACGCTCGGCTGTGCAACCCTGACCAGCGCCGCCCCGGTCGGGCGCTTTCGGCGTGGCCGTCCCCACCGCCATGCGACATTTCTACTTTGCTGGCCACGCGACATTCGAACTTGGTTACAACATCGAGCACGACTCGTGAACATGGAAGGCGCTGCGGTGTCAGTTTCGAACGAAGTCGCACTTAAATCAGCACAATATCTGTCGGAATGCACTCACTCTGTGTCGTCCAAGCTAGGTGTGCAGCCTCAATAGGTTGTTCTCGGTCGAGCCAAGTCAGCTTGACTGCCGTTTTCGGCGGAGCTGACGGGTTCCGTGGGGCGGCGCACCTGTCCAGCGGCTTCGAGCACGATTGATTTGAATCCAGCGCTGCCGGATTCGATCAGTTGGAGAAAGTGGCGGCGCATACGCG
This sequence comes from Mesorhizobium sp. WSM2240, assembly GCF_040438645.1. Classification (NCBI taxonomy): domain Bacteria; kingdom Pseudomonadati; phylum Pseudomonadota; class Alphaproteobacteria; order Hyphomicrobiales; family Phyllobacteriaceae; genus Mesorhizobium; species Mesorhizobium sp. WSM2240. The sequence goes on along the minus strand of NZ_CP159254.1, from coordinate 28,792 downwards.
GCTCCCAGAACTTGTTGATATGCTCGGCCACGCCGGTCACGCCTTCTCCCCTTGGCTTGGATTCAAAGAAGGTTCCGATCTGGTTTGCCATGCGTATGATTCTGGCGGCCACGAGCGACGTGTGACTGTTTTCATGCAACATGTCTTACGGCTCCATCCGTCAAGCGATAGGGATGAGTGAAAATGTCAAACTCATCGCCACGCACCAAGGCCACGAGTGTCATGCCGGCCTCCGCAGCCGTGCGTATTGCAAGGGCGGTAGGAGCGGAAACGGCGACGATAAGGGAGGCGCCGATGACGGCCGTCTTCTGCACCATCTCCACGGAGACGCGGCTCGTCACCACGACCGCGCCGCGCTGCCCGCTCATATTAGCGTTCAAGAGCGCTCCTGCAAGCTTGTCGAGCGCGTTGTGGCGGCCGACATCTTCGCGTACCGCGACGAGCCCGTCTTCAGGAATGTAGAATCCCGCTGCATGGACGGCTCCCGTCTGCGCATGCAGTGGCTGTTGACCTGACAGTAGCCTGACAGCGTTCGTGAGTTCGCCAGCCTCGAGTGTAAGGGCGTGGCCCGTTACGGACTGCGGCTTGCGCAGGGCTTCCTCTATGGATTCGATGCCGCACAGACCGCAACCCACAGGTCCGGCCATCCTGCGACGCCTCGCTTTCAAGCGGTCGCGGGCGTAGTCTCGAAGTCCGATCTGGATGTCGATACCGCTGCCCAGATCCACGACCTGCAAGTCTTCGATTTCATGGGCGGACTGGATGATGCCTTCCGTCAGCGAGAATCCGAGTGCGAAATCCTCCAGATCGGTCGGCGTGCCCATCATGACGGCGTATGTGGTGCCGCCATAGGAAAGCGCGATCGGCGTCTCCTCCGGAACGTTGCGGTGCGCGCTCAGCGTGCCCGATGACCGGCGGGCAACGCGGTTCGCTGGCGCAAGCGGCGACTTCATGGGACTGGCCGGGCGTTCAAGGCTACTCCGCAGCCTCAAGTCGCCCCGCGATGCGGCGCGAGCGCTTCGACAATTCCTCATATTCCTCCTGCCACTGGCTCGGCCCGTTCGATGGCGCAACCTGGACCGCCGTCACTTTGTATTCGGGACAGTTGGTCGCCCAATCGGAATAGTCGGTGGTGATCACGTTGGCCTGCGTGTCTGGATGATGGAAGGTGGTATAGACCACACCCGGCGCGACCCGATCGGTGATATCGGCGCGCAGCGTCGTTTCGCCGGCGCGGGACTTGAGCTTCACCCAGTCGCCCTCGCGAATGCCACGCTGCTCGGCATCATGCGGGTGGATTTCCAGCAGGTCCTCGGCATGCCACATGACATTCGCCGTGCGGCGCGTCTGCGCGCCGACATTGTATTGCGACAGGATCCGGCCGGTGGTGAGCAGCAGCGGGAAACGAGGTCCGGTTCTTTCGTCAGTCGGGATGTATTCCGTGCGGATGAATTTGCCCTTGCCGCGCACGAAACCGTCGACATGCATGATCGGGGTGCCCTGAGGCGCCTTCTCGTTGCAAGGCCACTGCACCGAGCCGACCTTTTCGAGCAAGCCGTACGAGATATTTGCGAAGCTCGGCGTCGTCGCCGCGACCTCGTCCATGATCTCCGAGGGGTGCGTGTAGTTCCAATTTAGGCCCATCGCACGCGCCATCTCCTGGGTCACCTCCCAGTCGGCATAGCCGTTCTTCGGCGACATCACCTTGCGGACGCGGTTGATGCGGCGTTCCGCGTTGGTGAACGTCCCGTCCTTCTCGAGGAAGGTCGAGCCCGGCAGAAAGACATGGGCGTAGTTAGCCGTCTCGTTGAGGAAGAGGTCGTGGATCACAACGCATTCCATCGCGGCGAGGCCAGCCGAGACGTGCTTGGTGTCAGGATCCGACTGGAGGATATCCTCGCCTTGGATGTAGATGCCCTTGAACGTGCCCTCCACCGCGGCGTCGAGCATGTTGGGGATGCGGAGCCCCGGCTCGTTCTCGAGCTTGGTGCCCCAGAGCGTGTCGTAGATGTCGCGCACGGCATCGCCCGAGATGTGGCGGTAGCCCGGCAATTCGTGCGGGAACGAACCCATATCGCAGGAACCCTGCACATTGTTCTGCCCGCGCAACGGATTCACGCCGACGCCGCGCCGGCCGATATTGCCGGTTGCCATGGCGAGGTTGGCGATCGCCATTACCGTGGTCGAGCCCTGGCTGTGCTCCGTGACGCCGAGACCGTAATAGATCGCGCCGTTGCCTCCCGTGGCATATAGCCGGGCGGCGCTGCGGATCAGGTCCGCCGGCACGCCGGAGAGCTTTTCTACTTCCTCCGGGCTGTTGCGCTCCTCGGCGACGAAGGCCGCCCAGTCCTCGAACTCCGACCAGTCGCAGCGCTCGCGGATGAAGGATTCGTCGAACAGCCCCTCGGTCACTATCACGTTCGCGAGCGCAGTGATGACCGCCACGTTGGTTCCCGGTTTCAGCGGCAGGTGATAGGTCGCCTTGGCATGGACGGAGTTGACCGTCTCGGTCTCGCGTGGGTCGAGCACGATCAGCTTCGCACCCTTGCGGATGCGCTTCTTCATGCGCGAGGCGAACACGGGGTGCGCAGCGGACGGATTGGCGCCGATCACCATGATCACGTCGGAATCCTCGACGGAATCGAAATCCTGGGTGCCGGCGGAGGTGCCGTAGGCCTGGCCGAGACCGTAGCCGGTGGGCGAGTGGCAGACGCGGGCACAGGTATCCACGTTGTTGTTGCCGAATCCCGCCCGCACCAGTTTCTGCACGAGGTAAGTCTCCTCGTTCGTGCAGCGCGACGATGTGATACCACCGACGGCGCCGCGTCCGTACTGGTACTGGATGCGGCGGAACTCGCTGGCTAGGTGCTTAAACGCCTCCTCCCACGAAACTTCCCGCCAAGGATCGGAAATCTTCTCCCGGATCATCGGGTTGAGGATGCGCTCCTTGTGCGTGGCGTAGCCATAGGCGAAGCGGCCTTTGACGCAGGAGTGACCGCGGTTCGCCTTCCCGTCCTTCCACGGCACCATGCGAACGAGCTCCTCGCCGCGCATCTCCGCCTTGAACGAACAGCCGACACCGCAATAGGCGCAGGTGGTGACGACCGAATGCTCCGGCTGGCCGATCTCAATTACGCTCTTCTCCGTCAGCGTCGCGGTCGGGCAGGCCTGAACGCAGGCGCCGCAGGAAACGCATTCGGATGCGAGGAAACTCTCATGCGTGCCGGGCGAAACGCGGGATCCGAAGCCTCGGCCCTCGATGGTCAGCGCGAAAGTGCCCTGCACCTCCTCGCAGGCGCGCACGCAGCGCGAGCAGACGATGCATTTCGACGGATCATAGGTGAAATACGGGTTGGACTCGTCCTTCGGCATCCAGCTGAAGTTCGCGACGCCGTCGACCGTCGCCTTCACATGGTTTTCGCCGTCGTAGCCGTAGCGGACGTCGCGCAGCCCCACCGCGCCGGCCATGTCCTGCAGTTCGCAGTCGCCATTGGCGGCGCAGGTCAGGCAGTCGAGCGGATGGTCGGAGATGTAGAGTTCCATCACGCCGCGGCGGATGTCTTTGAGCCGGCCGGTCTGCGTGTGCACGACCATGCCGGGTGTGACCGGCGTCGTGCAGGAAGACGGCGTGCCGGCGTGGCCCTCGATCTCGACGAGGCAGAGCCGGCAGGAGCCGAAGGCGTCGACCATGTCGGTCGCGCAGAGCTTCGGGATCGCGATGCCGGCCTCCATCGAGGCCCGCATGATCGAGGTGCCCTCCGGGACGGTAACCGTGAAGCCGTCAACGGTGAGCGTCACTTGTTTCTCCGCATTGACGACCGGCGTGCCAAAATCGATTTCGTGGACGAGACCCATGGTACGTTCCCTATTCCGCGGCTTCCGCCACCAAACGGGGCACGAAGTCCTGAGGAAAGTGATTGATGGCGCTCATAACCGGGTAGGGCGTGAAGCCGCCCAAGGCGCAGAGCGAGCCGTACTTCATCGTGTTGCAAAGGTCGGTGACCAGAGCGAGGTTCGTCTCGGAATCGTCGCCGGCGCCGATCTTGTCGATCGTCTCGACGCCCCGTGTCGAACCGATGCGGCAGGGCGTGCACTTGCCGCAGCTCTCTATGGCGCAGAACTCCATCGCGAAGCGCGCCTGCTTCAGCATATCCACGCTGTCATCGAATACGGTGATGCCGGCGTGGCCGATCAGCCCGCCCTTCGCAGCGAAGGCTTCATAGTCGAACGGCGTGTCGAACAGGGACGGCGGGAAATAGGCTCCGAGCGGCCCGCCTACCTGCACCGCCTTGAGGGGACGGCCGGTCGCCGTGCCGCCGCCTATGCCCTCGACGATCTCGCCCAACGTCATGCCGAACGCCGCCTCGAACAGCCCGCCGCGTCTGACGTTGCCGGCGACCTGGATCGGGATGGTGCCGCGCGAGCGGCCCATTCCGAAGTCCTTGTAGAAGGCAGCGCCGCGATCCATGATGATCGGCACGGAGGCGAGCGAAATGACGTTGTTGATCACCGTGGGCCTGCCGAACAGGCCTTCGATCGCCGGCAGCGGCGGCTTGGCGCGCACCACGCCGCGCTTGCCCTCCAGCGAGTTGAGCAGCGACGTTTCCTCGCCGCAGATATAGGCGCCGGCGCCGACGCGGATCTCGATATCGAAAGCGTTCGGCGAACCCAGCACATTGACGCCAAGCACGCCGGCGAACCGGGCGATATCCACCGCCCTTTGCATCTTGTCCACGGCGTGCGGGTACTCGGAACGGATGTAGACGAAGCCCTTGGTCGCGCCGGTCGCGACGCCGGCAATCGCCATGCCCTCGATAAGCACGAAGGGGTCGCCCTCCATGATCATCCGATCCGCGAAGGTCGCGCTGTCGCCTTCGTCCGCATTGCAGACGATGTATTTGCGGTCCTGAACCTGGTCGAGGACGGTCTTCCATTTGATGCCGGTGGGGAAGCCTGCTCCGCCGCGCCCGCGCAGGCCACTGTCCGTGACCTGCTTGACGATGTCGCCACGAGCCATAGCGACCGCGTTCTGCAGACCGCGCAATCCGCCATGTGCCTTGTAATCGTCCAGCGATAGAGGATCGGTGATACCGACGCGCGCAAAGGTCAGGCGGGTCTGTTTCGCCAGGAAGGGTATCTTTTCCGGATCGCCGAGGCGCTTTTCGTGATCGCCTCCGGTCATCAGGCCGGCATCGAACAGGCCGGCGACGTCTTTCGCCTTGACCGGACCATAGGCGATGCGCCCGACCGTGGTAGCGACTTCGACCATCGGCTCCAGCCAGAACATGCCGCGCGAGCCGTTGCGCACGATCTGTGCTTCGAGCCCGCGCGCTGCGAGCTCGCTTTCGATCGCCAACGCGACCCGATCCGCGCCAACCGCAACGGCTGCACTGTCTCCGGGGATATAGATGACCACGCCGCTCACGGCCTGATCTCCGCGACGATCTCGGCAATCATGTCTGCGTCCAGCCGCCCGATCGGCGCTCCGTCGAGCATGGCCGAAGGGGCACAGGCGCAGAGACCGAGGCAATAGACCGGCTCCAGCGTGACGGATCCGTCGAGAGTGGTTTCGTGGAAGCCGATGCCCAGCGCCTGCTTCAGCTGTCCCGCGATCCTGTCGGAACCCATCGACTGGCAGGCTTCCGCCTGGCAGACCTTGAACACATGGGTGCCGGCCGGCTTTGATCGATAGTCATGATAGAAAGTGACGACGCCATACACCTCGGCGCGCGAGATGTTCAGGGCATCGGCGATGAGCGGAAGGGATTGCGACGGCACGTAGCCGAATTCGTGCTGAACGGCGTGCAGAATGGGAAGCAGCGACCCTTCAAGACCGATGTGGTCGGCAATTACGCCGGCCGTGCGCGTCAAAATGTCGGTACCTGCGGCCTGTGTCAACGGCAGTGCCCTCCCTGATCGGATGCCTGGGGGCAGAAAGCCTTGAAAAGGGCCGGAAATCAATAACGCGGAATCGTCGCTTGATAGGAATCTTCTATGAAGCGGATGTCGGCGAAAGCCGCTGGACGTCTATCCCGCGGTTCCCGTCGACATTGGCTAGGGACATCATTTGGCTGAGAAACGCCGAGACGAGCGGCGTGTGCGGCTCGCGCTGCGCCGCGACGACGCCGACCAGATGACTGGCATCCGGCTCCACGATCGGGATCGCCCTTATCGGTTCCGCGAAGTCTAACGTCTCCGCGAGATTGAGCGGCATGATCGACGACCATTTGCCCGTCCGTATGTGGGAGAACATCACGATCATCGAGTTGGACTCGAGTGTCGGGCGGACCTGCACCCCGGCCTCCGCCAAATGCTGGTCGATGATGCGCCGGTTCTGCATGTCGGGCGTGAGCAGACAGAGCGGCAGCTCGCTGACCTGTGTCCAGGTAACGGTCTTGCGGTCGGAGTACGGGTTTCCGGCGGCGGTGATCAGCTGGTAGCGTTCCGAATACAGCGGCACGCTCACGACGCGGCCCAGCGGCTCGTTATCGAGATAGGTGATCCCGATGTCGATATCGAAATTGCCGAGGAGCGAGAGCACCTCGATGGAGGTCCGCGACAGGACCGAGAACGTCACGCCGGGATGCTTCTCGCGAAACGGCGTCGTCAGGCGGGGGATCATGGCGAGCGCGGTGGGGATCGCGGCGATGCGGATGCGGCCGGAGAGGCCGCGCCGGGCCGCGCGCATTTCCTCGCGCAGCGTGCGCGCATCGCCGGTGATGCGCCGCGCCCATTCCAGCACCTGATCGCCTTCCGGCGTGAGGCCCTGGAAGCGGGAGCCGCGCTTGACCAGCATGACGCCAAGCTGATCCTCCAGTTGCTTGATACCGGCCGACAGGGTCGGCTGTGCGATGCCGAGCTCGGATGCCGCCCGTCCGAAATGCTGCGTCTTGGCAAGCGCGATCAAGTATTCCAGCTTTTGGAGCATTGGGTTCCCCTCTACCGACGGACCGCTCGTGCATTGCGGGATCTTCCTCAAACCGAACGTTTGCCGCCGCATCTAATGCTACGCGTTGAACCGAACGGTTCCGGTACATTCAACCCCGTAGTGCCCCAACTGCCTGGCCTTTTCGGCGAATGCCTGCGTTCGCGTAAACTCGAACAGCTTTTGGAGGGGCGGTTCGAAATAGTCGCGCCTGCGACACGCGACGTCGAAACGCTCTCGCTGGAGCGGCACGAAATCTAGCCCGAAGCGCCGTGCGACCGAGCCGACGGCTAGGCCACAATCCGCCTCTCCGTCGGCCACTGCGGAAGCAACATCCGCTTCGGTCAACGCCGGTCGCTCAGAGTGGAGCAAGCCTGAGGAATCAACCTGTTCCCCTGCAAGCAGGACGTTGAACAGCAGATGTCCTCCCGCGCCTTCCTGGCGAACGACAAACCGGGCGTGCTTGTCGACGACATCGCGCAGTTGGCGTAGGTTCAACGGGTTTCCGCGTGCAACCACAAGCCCTTGTTCGCGCTCCGCCCACTCGATGAGCAGCACGTCGTGAACTCCGGCCAGGGATCTGACCGCCGCGATGTTGAAATCATCGTCCTCGGGATTCCTGAGGTGCACTCCGACTGCGAACGCCTGCGCCTCGGCGAAGCGCTTCAGCCCGGCGCTGCTCCCTTCGAAGAGCGTGGCAAGCCCGCAGTGGGATTCCCTCAGCGCCCATTCAAGGAGAGGATCGCTCGATCCGCCGAAAATCGGCGGCGGAGAGAGAACGGCACTCTCCACGAGATGAACGTTCGCATCGAGCCAGCGGTCGATCAGACGCCGCGGGAAAATCAGCTTCCCGGTCACCCTGGAGCACGGGATCGCCTTGCGCGCCACCAGGTCATAGACGGTTCGCTCCTTCACGCGCAGATAGGCTGCGACCTCGGACGTCGTTAGATATTCCATCCAGTTCATGGAACCTCCTGCACTTTGCTGCAACTGATTGCAAGAATTCCGCAGCTTGCGAGATCCTAATTGCTGGCGATAATGCACGCAAGAGATTGCGCGATGCAGCAGGAAAACGCCTTCACGACCGCAGTGAGTCTCATCCTGAGCGGCGACGCCGTTCTGGGTGAAATCGTGGTTCTGTCGCTGACGGTCACATTGACGGCGCTGCTCGTCTCGGCCATCGTTGGGCTTCCCGCCGGCGCTGCGCTGGCGCTTGCGCGCTTCCCCGGGCGATCCTTCCTCGTCGTAACCTTCAACGCACTGATGGGGTTGCCGCCGGTTGTTGCCGGGCTTGTCGTTTATCTGATGTTGTCGCGTTCCGGCCCGCTCGGCTGGTTCGGCATCCTGTTCACCCCGTCGGCAATGATTGTGGCGCAAACGCTCCTGATCACGCCGATCATCGTCTCGCTGACGCGCCAGGTCATTGAGGATTTATGGGGCGAGTATGAGGAGCAGCTGCGCTCGCTTGGTTCTTCCCGGTTCCAGGCGATCCCGACACTCCTGTGGGACGGCCGTTTCAGCCTGATCACGGCGATACTGGCTGGTTTCGGCCGCGCCAGCGCCGAGGTGGGAGCGATCCTGATCGTCGGCGGCAATATCGCCGGCCACACCCGCACGATGACGACAGCGATCGCGCTGGAGACAAGTCGTGGCGATCTCGCCTTGGCACTTGGACTCGGCATCATTCTGCTGGCCATTACCCTGTCCCTCAACGCGGCCGCTTATGTGACCGGACGCCTGGCTCTGAAGGCGGCGGGGTGAACGCGATGCATGGCGGCTTCTCGATCCTCCCTCTGCGGGTCGACCAACTCACTTACAGCGTGCACGGGCGGGCGCTGGTGGACGACGTCTCGTTCGAGATCGCCCGCGCCAGCCGGACGATCATCATGGGACCCAACGGCGCCGGCAAGAGCCTGACCCTCCGCCTCTGCCACGGGCTCATTGAGCCGACCTCGGGATCGATCCGCTGGAGCGGCGCCGTTCAGGCAAACGGGCAGAAGAGACACGCAATGGTCTTCCAACGGCCCGTGATGCTGCGGCGCTCGGCCTTGGCCAATCTCGTCCATGCGCTGTCTCTCGGGAACTCGTCGCGTGTCGAACGCCATGCACGGGCAAAGGAAGCGCTCGCGCGATTCGGGCTCGCGGGACTGGCGCGCAGACCCGCAAGAAATCTTTCCGGAGGCGAGCAGCAGCGCCTCGCGATGGCGCGGGCATGGGGCCTCAATCCGGAGGTGCTGTTCCTGGACGAGCCAACCTCGTCGCTCGACCCAGCGGCAACGCGGGCAGTGGAAGAGATGGTTGGGGCCTTTCATGCCGATGGCATGACCATCGTGATGACGACGCACGATCTGGGCCAGGCACGCCGTCTCGCCGACGAGGTCCTCTTTCTGCATCACGGCCGTCTACTGGAGCAGACTCCAGCCGACGAATTCTTCGAGCGCCCGCGGTCGGAAGCCGCACGCGCCTTCATCAAGGGCGAACTCTTGTGGTGAGCCTGCTTCTTCAAGGAGGGAAATACGTATGAGCTTCATGAGACAGGTCTTTGTCGCGGCCGCGATCGTCCTGGGATCGATGATCGGCCTGGCCAACGCCCAGGAATTCATCACCGTGGCGTCGACGACGTCCACCGAGCAGTCGGGGCTGTTCGGTCACATCCTTCCGCACTTTCAGGAAAAATCCGGCATCGAAGTCCGGGTGATCGCCCAAGGCACGGGTCAGGCGCTGGAGACCGGGCGGCGCGGCGACGCCGACGTGGTGTTCGTGCACGCGAAGGCAGCCGAGGAGGAATTCGTGGCGGAAGGCTCCGGCGTCGAGCGCCAGGAGGTCATGTACAATGATTTCGTCATCGTCGGGCCTGGCGAAGATCCTGCGGGCATCAAGGGCGGCAACGATGCCGTGGCCGCACTGAAGAAAATCTCCGAGGCTGGCGCGACGTTTGCCTCGCGTGGGGATGATTCCGGCACGCACAAGGCCGAACTGGCGCTCTGGAAGCAGGCGGGGATAGAGCCTTCGGGCGACTGGTACCGCGAGCTCGGCACTGGGATGGGCCCCACGCTCAACACCTCTGCGCAGATGCCCGCCTACACCCTGACTGATCGCGCAACATGGCTGTCATTCGAAAACAAGGGACCCCTCCAAGTGGTTGTCGAGGGAGACGCCAAACTGTTCAATCAGTACGGCGTCATCCTCGTGAATCCTGAGAAGCATCCGCATGTGAAGGCGGAGCAGGGCCAGGCCTTCATCGACTGGCTGATCTCGGCCGAAGGTCAGAAGGCGATTGCCGAGTACAAGATCAACGGTCAGCAGCTCTTCTTTCCGAATGCGGCCGGAAGCTGAGGAACGGGGGATCTCCCGATGCGGCTCGTTGCTGTCTTGATGCTAGCGACACTGTCTCTCACAGGTTCCGCATCAGGATCGGAGCCGGTGAAGCTGCTCGCCGCCGGCAGCCTCAAGGCCGGGATGACGGACATCGGAAAAGCGTACTCGGCCGCAAGCGGAACAGCGGTCGAGAACGGCTTCGCGCATCCGGTCACCTGCGTGAACGGATCGCCGGTGGCGAGGACGCGGATGTGTTCGCATCGGCCAACCTCGAACACCCGCGGGCGATCGCCGCTGAGCGGGGACTTGAGGTGCGTCCGTTCGCACGAAACACGCTTTGTGCATTGGCGCAGCCTGATCTTCAGGTGGCGGGCGACACTCTGCACGAGCAAAGCGATCGCGGGCCTTGGCATTAAGGGCCCCTGTGCATTATCGGGACACAGATTCACGGTAGGCGTTTCGCCGCTGCCTGATCGGCAAGGTTCGACCCTTCTCTGCCGTTTGTCCTGACAACTGGTACCGGCAGTACTGACTCGACCCTGACGTTCCAACTGTCCGCAGGCGCCCGGTCAGATAGCCGCCCAGACCCGACGAGAGCCATTGAACGATGACCAGCCAGATCGCGGTGGACACGGCCAAGGTCGTGACGCTGGCGCTTACGTTGGACCAGGGAGACACCATGGTGAGCCCGAGGCCGGAACCAAGAAGCATCAGTTCAAGCCCTTGTGTCGGCGATGTTCGACTGTCGGCATGATCTGTTTTCCAGCGACGGCATACGACCCGAGCTTGTCGGTGATCATGACCCGTGGCGCACGCCCTTGAGCCTTGAGCAGCTTCGCATGAGCCGTTTTGCCGCCCTGGCGTCTCTGCGGCTTTGCACGAGAACGTCGAGGACAAAGCCGTCCTGGTCGACCGCTCGCCAGAGCCACTGCTTCTTTTCGCCGATGCTGACCACAATCTCGTCGAGATGCCATTCGTCGCTCAGGCGACCCGCTGACCGTCGTTTGATCTTCCCCGCGAAGTGCCGCCCGAATTTCTCCGCCCAGGTTCGAATGGTCTGATCAGTGACGATGATGCCACGGGCCGCCAGCATATCCTCGACCATGCGCAGGCTGAGCGGGAAATTGAGGTCAACGAGAGGGCGTTTCAACGGCCGAACTGCACCGGGATACAACCCCGCCACGTAGGAGGTTGCCACATAGAACGCGGCGGGCTTCGGCCTCGATTGCAACAGGCCTTTGATCGTGAACACTGACGGGAACCCACGATCGAAAACCCAACTGCGCCAATGCCGGAATGTTCCAGAAATCTACGGTGCCTTCGACTTGTTCTGTCGGGGTTAACATTGATCGCCGATACGTCATTTATAAATGACCGCTCTTCGTGACCCGCATTATATTCCTTCTGCCTAATATGCATGAACTAAAGGCCCGGCCGACATTGCCCCGTTCGGTCGGGCCTCTTTTTCTTGCTGTTCCCGCCCTGCCATATCAACGCCGCGTTCTTCAGTGACGATCTAATCTTCGGCATTGCAAGTTGCTGAGCAAGCCCGGCCGGTTCCCACATCCCCCGCCCAACCGACCGGGCTTTTTTCGTTGAATCCTCGACGTTGAATTTTTCGGAGGCGGATGCGAGGGCCAGCGGCGGGCGCGGACGGCGGTTCAGATCCCGGATCAGAGGAAAGAGACTAAGCTCTTCCTGCGATCACCTATGTCTTGACGATTGTTTCTAGGGCGGCAACACTCCAAATACTTGCGTTCTTGAAGTAGCACGTCCGGGGGTTGCATCATGCGCTGGTCCAACTGGGATCAGATTGTCGCGTTTGTCAGAGCTGTCAGAGGTACGGCACACGCCCGATTTGAGCCGTATTTGATATTTGCCTCGATAGCGACGTCCAGCCCCTGGTAGTATCCGGCTCTGCAAGCCGCGATGGAGCACTTTGCCTTCAAATGGCCTGAGACAACCACGCCTGATCCAATCTTCTCCGCCTTAACGCTGGTTGCCTCGACACCAGTGACACTGAGCGACAGCAACTCGCTGCTTACAGTTGCGGGGGCAGCGACGGCATTCCCGAAGGGTACCGGCTTCCCTCTTAGCTTCCAAGCCAGAACCGACTCGGAAGAACCATAACGACAGCAAGTTGAACCGCTTGCCTGGCCAGCGTCAACATGTGGATTCGCCTATCCCGGTCCTTTGATGCCATCAGGTAGTCTCCTTGCCTGCTGCCGGTTTCGTTGGTTCACGGCTTAATGCTGATCTCGCCCTCGAGCCGGGCGATCTCGAAGTCAGTGATCAGGACGTCGATGCGGACGGTCCATGTCCCGGGTAGCGGCAGCACCACGCCGTCGGCTCGCCAGGGGCCACCGTCGGATCTTTCAGCGCGGCGGCGGAACGGCTCAATCCCAGCTGCCGGGTTGGAAAAGACGAAGGTGACCTCCTTGGCATCCAGCGGTTCGAAGTCACCTGCCATGACGAAGACGGAGACGCCGACCTTGCCCGCGCGACCCGGCGTGATCGTCAGGTCGGCCATGGCTTGCGGGCCGTGGACATGCAACGTGGCTGGCTCCGCCGCGGCCGCAGCGAGCGCCCGCGGAGGGGGCGTGAACCGCCAGGCGGCGGCCGCTCCGAAGACGAGGATGACTATCAGCGTTTCCGCCGCGACCGAGCGGGCGAGACGCCGAGCGGCTGAGTGATCCCCTGCCTCCGTCGGAGCGGTGAGTTTCCAGCGGTTCATGGCCGCCAGCGCGAACAGGCCGACCAGCAGGGAAAGCTTCACGACGAACACCCGGCCGTAGGAGGTGGTGAAAAGGGCCTCCGGCCGTCCCACCTGCACGATGGCCAGAATCACCCCCGCGACAATGAGCACGGCCACGACGACAGGGATGGACTTCGAAAACCGCGCCAGCGCGGAAACGCTCGTGGCTTCATAGCGCCTCAATGCCAGACCGAGCGGGATCAGGGCGCCGAGCCAGACGGCGATGGCCGCTGCGTGAAGAAACACGGCAGGCCGCATCAGCCATTGCGGAGACGCGGCGCTCGCGTGGCCGCTCAGCGCAAGCGATCCGGCTCCAAGCACCAGGGCGACGCTGGCCAGAACCTTTGCGCTCACGCCCCGGAGGGCACTCGCAATGCCGGCCAGAGCGAACGCGGCCAGGGCGACCACGACGGTTGAGCCGAAGGTTGTCCCGTACCCGGCAGACCACGCACGTGTGTCGGTCAAGCTTCCGATAGGCACGCCTAGCGCATCCAGTCCCTGGAAGCCGAGAGACAGCACTGCCCCGACGGCTCCCGTGGCAAGCGCGGCCGCGGTGGGGCGTACGCCCGCCTTTACGCCAGGCATCAGGACAGTGCGGGCGAACACGCCACCGATACCGATGAACAGCCCCGCATAGAGAGCGGTCTTGCTCAGCCACACGCCGATCCGCACCGTCCAGTCGACTTCGTTGGCGGCCGTGGGCGCGTGAGCGCTAGCCTCGCCGATGGAGAAGACGACGGACCCGCCGACGGGATGCCCATCGGCGGAAACGACGCGCCACGTCAGGATATGGGTTCCCCGTCCAAGATCATCAGGCGCGGCAATCTCAAGTGTCCGGTCCTTCAGCTCGAAACCGCTCAGGTCGGTCGAAGACCCGTCAGGACGGACAAGTTTCAGGGTCAGCGGAGAGACGGGTTCGCTGAACACCAGGGAGAACACGGACGGCACGGTTTCCACCATCGATCCGTCCTGCGGCACGCTGCCGTTCAGCGCGGCATGGGCGAAAGCGGCTGATGCCTGGAAAGCAAGAGCAAGCAATGCCAGCGTCAGCAGCCGGACGATCCGCCAGCATGTGCCGTGTCCATCCATCGACTCATTCCTCCAGTATTTACGGAGGCGCGCGATGTCCGGCGCGCCTCCGATGCTTCAGGTCAGTGGCCGTCGGTCTTTTCGATCAGCTTGAGGGCCGGGGCTGGCATCTCCAGGTCGTCGCTCGTCTGCCCCTCCGCCGGGATCTCGATCCACCGTTCGGCCAGCCCCTCCGGGCACTCCTGAACGACCAGGAAATAGAGAGCCGATCCCACAGGCAAGTCGCCAGCCAGCGAGCCGCGCAGCACGAACTCGTCGTATTCGTCGTCTGCGAGATTGCCGCCACTCCAGATCACTTCCTTGACACCTTCGGTCAGCTGGGTGCCGTGGTTGTCGTAGGCCTTCTCGTACTTGCCGATCACCTTCTCCAGCTTCCAACCGGGCTTCGGCATCGGCTTCACTGCATACATCCCTTCCGGCACCTGCACGCGCACGATGTTGGTCGGCTTGCCTTCGCAGCCATGCGGCACGCGCAGCACGGCCTTGTAGGTCGTGCCGACGGGGCCTCGCTCCGCTCGAGGGTGACGTGCGCGAATGCCGGGACGGCAATGCTGGCCATCGCCAGCGCAAGCGTGATTCTCTTCAACATGGTTTCCCTTTTCTCTGTTATGTCGGCGCTCCCCGCCGACAGGGATTGGCGCGAAGGGACGGCCTTCGCATTTCGTCGCGGCCGCGCGCCTGGCGCGATCGCAATCCGGTGATGGACTTGCTCCAGCACGCCCGCCGCACAGGGCCGACGCGGGCGACACCTGACAGGTTGGGTTACCGCGAACGCCCCGGCGATCAGGCCGTCAGAGGGGGAGCGCGAGGGCTGCCCGGATTATGATCGGGACTGGCACGAAGAAGGGCATGCTCAATGCCAACTTGAACGTTCGCTTCAACATCCTGCCTGACTGGCACGGCATCGGGGGCTGGCGTGTGGAAGACCGTCGACGACATGTTGCAACCGAGCGTGCAGCATGTCGGTCCCTCAAGGGGGCCGTCCGATGGAGTTGGGTCGGAACTGGTGACGCAGAGCGGGTTGCCGAAGGCATCCAAAATCCCGTCGTGCGGAGCAGCCGCGAGGGACCAGGACACGAAGAACGTCTGCAGCAACAGGACAAGTGTCGCGATGAACGCGACCGTCTTGTCTTTCCTGTGTGCCGCTAAGTCGAGCATTCGGCCTCCGGCGATGCTCCTAGCATGACAGCGGCGAGAAACGAACAGGTTTCAATTGCGGCCAATCGACTGACAGTCGCATCCGTCTGAGTTGAATTTGTATCGCATCTGCGTCCCTCATCCCGGGATCGTTATCCAATGGCCGCATTTGAATTCAGTGCCTGCCGACATTGCCACAACCCAGTTCGACACGCGCATTACCTGGTCACTGGTGTCACAGCCGAGAGGACAAAGAACGGCGCCCCGCCAGGGTATGGCAATGCATTTAACAGATGATGCCAGGAGTGAACGTCACCGAAGCTGGCATCGTTCAGGAGCTTTTCGGCGTCAGGCTGTGTAAGCCCGGCGTGAAATGGCAGTCGGGCAGCGAGATCGGTCGTATAGGTCGATTGATTCCCTGGATCGACGGACCACAGGCCGTCCGACACCACAATCCTTCCATCCGGGCGAAGCAGCATTCGCGCCTTTTTCAATGCCGCGAGCGGGTCCTTAAGCGTCCACAGAACGTTGCGGATGGTGACTATATCGGCGCTGCCGGGCGTTGCTGCGAAGTCGTCGATCGACGAGACGATGAAGTTGATATCCAGCCCTCGCAAAAGCGCATTCCGCCGGGCATGCGCCAGCATCTTGGCTGCTCCGTCGATGGCGGTTACCCGGTGCCCGAGTTCGGCGGCGGCCAGCGCACACGCGCCAGTGCCCGAACCCAAGTCGAGAACATCCTTCGCGTCAGCGGTTGCAAATGCCGCTCGCAGAACTATGAGCCATTCGGCTTTGTGGCGGACATGAGACGCCGCTCCATCGAACAGCGGGGCGCGACGGTTCCAATATTCGGTGACGTCATCAAAGACGGATGTGTCAGACTGCACGGTGGACCTCGTTCGCGTCGTGGACATGAACCCACGGGCGGCCGTCCGGGTCATAATGAAGTCTCGTTTGCACCCCGTAGACCCTTTCCAGAAGCTGGCTGGACAGAACATCGCGGGGAATTCCATCGACCTCGGCCTTGCCGTCGTGGATCATGATCAGCCTGTCGGCGAAGCTCGCAGCAAGATTGAGGTCGTGCAGAACGACGATGGTTATAATCCTGCGTTGGCGGGTGATTTCCCGGACCTGTTTCATCAGCAGCATCTGGTGACGCATGTCGAGCGCGCTGACAGGTTCGTCCAGAAGCAGCACTGCAGGTTCCCGCATCAAGGCCTGCGCGAAATACACAAGCTGCCGTTGCCCGCCGCTGAGAGTCTCGACGCGGCGCTGGGAAAGGTCGATCATCCCGAGCCGATCAAGCACGGACGCGGCACGGCGCAGAGCGACATCGTTCAGGCGAAGGGAAAGGTGCTCTATAGATCCGAGAAGCACCACTTCCAGCGCGGTCAGTCCGCCATGCGAACCATTGTCCTGCGGCATGAAGCCAATACGGGCCTGCCACTTTCGGCGATGGGCGGGGCTGTATTGTTCTTCGCCAAGGCGAAGGCTTCCTCTCCTGGCGGCATGGTCTCCGAACAGGGTGCGCAGAAAGGTCGACTTTCCCGCGCCGTTCGGACCGACGATGCCAGTCACTTGGCCTGCCATGAAGTTGATGTTGAGATCGTCGACGACGGGAACATTGCCGTGCGCCAGATCGAGGTCAGTGACCGACAGCATCTCAGTATTCCCTCGAACGTCGAAGGATGAGATGAAGAAAGAACGGCACGCCAATGACGGCGGTGACGATGCCGACCGGCAGCAATACGCCTGGCATGATGATCTTCGAGAGAACCGAGGACAGTGAGAGCATGACCGCACCCACACACCCGGCTGCCACGAGAAGGTAACGCTGGTCTTCACCGACCAACATCCGGGCGATGTGCGGAGCGACCAATCCTATGAAGCCGATCGTGCCGACGAAGCTTATAGCCGTGGCGGTCATCAATGAGACCAGCGCGATAGTTGTCAAACGCAGGCTCGAGACGGAAACCCCCACCGCGCGTGCGCGCTGCTCGCCGAGGCGGAGAGCGGTAAGCTTCCAGGCATTGAGCATCAACAGGGGCATGGAAACTGCAACCGCGGCCGCCGTCATGAGAAGGTTTGTCCAAGTCGCTTTGGCGAGCGTCCCGAACATCCAAAAGACGATCTGCTGCCCGACCTCGGGCGTGGCGTGAAACTGCAGAAGCGACTGCAGGGAGTGGAACAGGAACATCAGGGCGATCCCGGCCAGAATCATCGTGTCGCCCATCATGCCGCGCATGTTGCCGACAACGTATATTAGGGCAGATGCCAAGCACGCGACGATGAAGGCGCAGGCCGGGGCTATGAAGAGCGGATTGAGACCCCATCCGCCGTTGAGAATTGCCAGCGAAGCTCCGAAGCCTGCCGCGGAAGCCAGCCCCAGCGTGTAGGGACTGGCCAACGGGTTGTCGAGCAACGTCTGCATCGTCGCGCCGCTCGAGCCGAGCGCGACGCCAACGACAATCGCCATCAATGCCATCGGCAGGCGCAGCGTCCAGACGATGATCTGCGTCGTTGGGTCAGTCGTTGCCGGACTTATCAGCGCGGCGACGACGTCGGGGACCGGAAGCAGAGCCGGCCCAGTCGCGATATCGAAGACGAGGGAGACGCAGGCAAGGACAAGCAGGCCAGCGACAAGCGTCACCTTCCTGCGCTCCGCCGCCCGATGCCGCGACAGGGCAGCGTTTATGGCTTCGCTCATGAGGGCCTACTTCAAGCCGGTCATGAAGGTGCCGCTCGGCCGGATCGGCAGATAGCGTTCGTAGAAGGCGAGATAATTCGACTGCGGATCAATGTCCTTGAACAGGTCCGGGTAGAGCGCCTTGGCGAAATACTGCACCGAGGTGTAGTCCATGATCGTCCGGGATGCGCCCTGATAGACGGCGTGAAGTCTTCCGTTTTCAATCGCAGGAAGCGAGCTCCAGCCGGGACGCTGCGTGAAGTCCTTCAGCCGTTCGAGCGCCTCCGCCGCGGTGACTCCTTCGCCCATCAACTGGCCAGTCGGATGCTTGCGCCATTCCGAACCTGCCATCATGACGACCTCTGGCCTGGACGCCAGGACCTGTTCGGGAGCGACCGGCCCCCAAGTCCGTACAACGTCCTTCGTGATGTTGTCGCCACCGGCGACTTCCGCGATCTTGCCCCACATGTAGTCGCCATAGCTTGGCCCCTGTTCTTCGGGACCCTTGCTACCGAGTTCGATATAGACGGACGGGCGCGGCTGTCCGGCCTTTTCAATCCGGTCGCGAACTTCCTTGATCGAGGTTTCGTATTCCTGGGCAATTTTCTCGGCGCGGTCCTCCGCTCCGATAACCTTGCCGATCAGCCTCGTGCTGGCGACATGGCGTTCTTCGGTTTGAGCATGGTAGTCCACCACCACCACGGGAATCCCTGCATCGACGATGCGCTGGAAGTCGCCGCCGATGCCGTTGACCTGCCATTCGGCAAGGATGGCGACGTCAGGTTTCAGGGCGATCAGCTTCTCCACCGAGAAGGTGCTGACCTCGACTTCGCCAACGTCCGGAATCTGGTCAAGGGAAGGCCGAACTTTCAGATAGGCCTGCCAGTTGGCCGGACGCCAGTCGCTCCAGGCGGCTTTGGAAATGCCGACAAGCTTGTCCATCGCGGCATCGCCGCCGATCGCCCAATAGTCCTCGAAATAGAGACCGAGAACGACGCGCTTGGCCGGAACTTCCATTTCGAAGGTTCGACCGCTGACATCGGTTATTTTAGCGGTTTCGGCAAATGCCGATTGGGAAAGAAGCGCGGCAAGAGCTGACACGACAATTGTTTTGAAAACAGAAAGGAGAGAACGCGGCATCGCAAGACCTGTGTTGTGGCTTCCGTCACCGCGAACCGAACGAACTCCATGCATAGGCATGCAGCTCGTCACACCAAAAGGACACCCCGCCCTACGGTTTCGCGCGTGACCACGGCTGACGGCAGGTTTCCTGGCTCGCGGGTCCCGGTTTTTCGTCGCCTTCCCAGGGAACTTACCCCAGTGGCATCTGACGAAAACTCGCCGCTTACAGTTGCGGGGACAGCCACGGATTCGGCCCTTCTTCGGGTCGTCCTCACCGTGTTCCCTTTTCATCCGCTACGAACGCGGAACCGTCAGCGTTGTGGGTAGCAGTGTGGGCACATCCGGTCAAACGATAAACCGTCGAACTCACTCAGCAGGTGCCGTTCTGGATGCATCCCATTTCTTGCGGCGGTTTTGACGTCGACGAGCACTGGCAGGGAACCAGTAGGACGGCCGATCAGTTTCCCAACCCACTGTTACGGGCCGCATCGCTCCCGCTTCTGACCTTGCTCGGGCAGAGCGATCGCATCCGCGAGAGAAATCGCGCGACGCTCTGCGCAAAGCAGTGCCACAGCGATCACATTGTGTCTCAGTCGAGCTTCTCGACCACAGCGGCCTGATCCGGCACCAGCCTGACGCGGTATTTTGCATCGGCGCAGGTCAGCATCCAGACGGCATCCTCGTCAACCGAGGGGTCGCGCATGGCGTTGGCGGGCTCCGCGCAGGCAAACCCCTGTTCGCGAATCTGGTCGCCGACCAACGCGGCCGCCGCCGCATCGTCGGAACCCGTCTGCGCGGCGGCCGGCAAGGCGCAGAACGCCATCGCCAGAACGACGGTCCATCGTGACCTGATTGTGCGCATGCTCGGAACCTCCGGGATGGACCCACTGTCGATGTCGCATTGTTAGCATGATTCACCGCGACGAAAAGCAGACTTTGGCCCCCCGTAACGGGCGCGAGCCTCCCGCATGCGGCACATCGAGTCGCCTCTTGCCGGGCGGAAAGCAATGCGGCCACCGCGGCTACGGCTGGTGCGTCGAGCAGTTGCGCCGGTTTTGCTTCTACGGTACGGCGCGGTCCTCATACATGAACCCATCGGTCGCGGCCCTTTTGCATAGCCTGTTTCGATCCGCGCGACAGAAGTCCCAGCCCAATGATGAACGCTTCGAGCCGGAACGCGGCAGGTACTGTCATTCCATACGTGGACCGCCTCCCCCCGGCATCGAAGAAATAGGTCTGGTTCGGGTCCGGCCGCAGATGCAACGATCTAGATGATCCCCCACGCCCTGTAGCGCCCCCTGCCCGTCACCTCCCGGATGTGGAGCTCGGCGATCAGGCCGAGCGCGGCGCGCTGTGTGATTTTGAGCTCGGCCGCGATCAGCCCTGCCGACACCGCCGGCCGCGCCAGCACCAGGTCGATCAGCGCCGGCAGGCTCGAGTTTTTTCGCCGGTTCCTCAGCCGGCGTTCCATCTGGCTTTTGGCCATCACCAGCCGGTCGAGTTCCTTCAGTCCAGCTGAGGCCGCTTCGGCAAGGGCGTCGAGGACGGCCATCAGCCGGGTGGTTCGAATTGGGCTTTTGCGCCGCTCCCGCGAAACGATGCGCAGCCCGGCGTTCAGGCAAAAGAGATGCGAGCCGACCTTGCCGGTCTCCCGCAACAGCGCGGCGACGAGCAGATTGCCGAGCCAATGCTGGTGCTGCAGCGGTTCGATGTCCTGCCAGGCGTCCCAGGCGATCGCCGCTTGCAGCACCGCCGGCATGCCCTCGCTGCGCAGCCGGCCGACGACCGCGAGCCAGTCGGCCAGCCGCTGGTCCTCGTCCCAGTCGAGGTCGCGGATCAGCGGCCCGAGGCTGTCCGGCAAGGCCTGCCGCGCGTTTGCCCCCTGCCCTGCCGTGTCGACCTCCGGGCTGTCCGCGGCGCGCGGCGACAAATCTTCGCCGGCAAGCAGTCGGCTGGAGCGGGCCAGCACGGCGTCGATCTCGGCCAGTTCATCGGCAAGAGCATCGTCCTGGTCGGCCTCCTCAGCAGGGTCGGCGTCTTCGTTCGGCGCCGCGGCATCGGGCCTGGCGGCACTTGCCGCGCGCGCCGCGTTGCCGTCCTGCCCTTCGCGGCCGCGCAGGGTCGAAAGGCCGACGCGAGAAAGTGCCCAGTCGGGCTTTTGCGCAAAAATGCGGCGGCGGGCGCGCAGCACCGCGTGCGCGCGGGTCAGCTCGTGGGTCGGGGTGCGGACGTCCATATGGGCGTCGTGCAGGACTAGGTCTTCGGCGTGGACGAGCTCGCCGTCGAGCCACAGCGCGGCCGCCGCGTCGGCAAAGTTTTGGCGCTCGACACAACCCTCGCGGACCGGGCTTTTTGCCAAGCGCTCGTCGAGGCGGGCGAGAAGGTCGTCGGCGCGGGCCAGCGGCCCCAGCAGGGTGTCGAGGGGCAGGTCGGAAAAATCGTAAGCCATTGATTCGTTTGTAGCCGATTCGCGCTACCGAAGCTATCTCGCCACTGGCTTCCGCCACAGGTGATTTCTTTGAGGACAGAATACACTAACGATAAGTACCTCTTATCGATAGTGATGGATTTCACGGCGCAAAACCGCTAGAGTCGGCGCAAAGCACCGCCGCAACGGCTGTGGAATCCGCTTGGAATACACGCCTCGATGCCCAATCAACCGTTCACGCCTGAGGAACTCGCCATCGTCCGTCGCGCCTATGCCCGCCAGATAGCGGGCGCCGCCGCAACCATGGACCCACGCGTCGAGGCCGCGTTCGCCGCCGTTGCGCGCGAAACCTTCCTCGGCGACCCGCCGTGGCTGGTATCCGACCTGCGCGGCGGCTACAGGCCCCTGCCCTGCGCAGACCCCGTCCTCGCCTACCAGGACACGCTCTTCGCGCTGGCCCCGGACAGAGGCGTCAACAATGGCAGCCCGTCGCTGCACGCCCGGCTCCTTGTCGCGCTCGACGCCAGGCCCGGCGAGCACATCGTCCATGTCGGCGCCGGCACCGGCTACTATACGGCAATTCTCGCCGAGTTGGTCGGGCCCGCCGGACATGTGCTGGCAATCGAGTGGGACGGTCATCTCGCGCGGCGCGCCGAAGCGGCCCTTGCCGATCGAGCCAATGTCACGGTGATCACCGGCGACGGCGCGGCATGGCCGCGGCAGGCGGCGGATGGGATTTACGTCAACTTTTCGGTTCCGCGCCCGGCCGAGGCTTGGATCGACAAGCTTCGGCCCGGCGGGCGACTGGTGTTGCCGCTCGGCGTTCCACGCCCAGAGCGGCCGGTGACCGGCGGCCGCCACGCACGCCATGGCACCGCCCTGCGGATCGAAAACGCTCAGAATGGCTTTGCTGCGACATCGATTGGACCGGCCTATTTCGTCTGCGCCGACGGGCAGCTCGCAACCACGCCGGATGAGCTCCAGCGTTTGACGGCGGCATTCAAGCGCGGCGGCATCGAGTTCGTCAAAA
This sequence comes from Mesorhizobium sp. WSM2240, assembly GCF_040438645.1. Lineage (NCBI taxonomy): Bacteria > Pseudomonadati > Pseudomonadota > Alphaproteobacteria > Hyphomicrobiales > Phyllobacteriaceae > Mesorhizobium > Mesorhizobium sp. WSM2240. Next base: position 6,302 of record NZ_CP159254.1, on the reverse strand, counting down.
GCCTGCTTTGGAAGACCGCGCCGCCGGTCGAACGCTGCTGGTACGTCGGCGATAAGTGGGCTCTTTGCTATGATGAAGTCTGAGCCGTCGATGGCGACGCAACAACCGCCGGAGCATGCCGCAACACTGGGTCTCCCCCGGAACGACACCGGCGTGGGCCGCCGCGCCGAACCGCTCGATGCACTGGAGTCCGTGCTGCCCTTCGACCGCCGCGATTTTTTGGCCACGCTTTTGACCGACGACGACGTCGAGACGCTGCGGCACTTGGCGAAACAAGGCATCGGCGAGAATTCACTGCGCGCCCTCGCCTCGGATCTCGGCTATCTCGAGGCATGGTCGCTTGCCGCCACCGGACATCCCCTACCCTGGCCAGCGCCTGAAGCGCTGCTGATCAAATTTGTCGCCCAGCATTTGTGGGATTCTGCCAAGCGTGAAACCGATCTTTCGCATGGAATGCCCGGGGAGGTGATGGCGGCGCTGAAATCCCAAGGACTGCTGCGCATCGACGGCCCGCATGCGCCGGCCACCGTGCGCCGGCGGCTGTCGAGCTGGTCCACCTTGACCAAATGGCGCGGTCTTAGGGGAAAATTCAACGCGCCGGGCCTGCAGAGCGCGATAAAACTCGCGGTGCGCGCCAGCGCCCGGCCGCGCGGCCGCAAGAGCAAAAAGGCGGTGACCGCCGATATCCTTTCCGCCCTCCTCAAGGCCTGCGCCGGCGACCGTCTTGTCGATGTGCGTGACCGCGCTCTTTTGCTCATGGCCTTCGCTTCCGGCGGCCGGCGCCGCAGCGAGGTTTCCTCGCTGCGCCTCGAACAGCTCACCGAGGAAGAACCGGTTCCCGTCGATCCGAAGGATCCGGACGGGCCAAAACTCCCCTGCCTGAAAATCCGGCTCGGCCGCACCAAGACAACGCAGGCCGACACTGACGCCTATGTCGTGCTGGTCGGCCGGCCGGTGCTTGCCTTGAAAGACTGGCTAATGCGGTCGGGCATTTCGGAAGGCGCGGTGTTTCGCGGCATCGACCGCTGGGGCAATCTCGAAAAACGCGCACTGACCCCGCAGGCGGTCAATCTGATCCTGAAACGCCGCGTCGCCGAGGCCGGGCTCGACCCAAACGCCTTCAGCGCCCACGGCCTGCGTTCCGGCTATCTCACCGAAACCGCCCGCCGCGGCATTCCCCTGCCCGAGGCCATGCAGCAGTCGCAGCACCGCTCCGTGCAGCAGGCCTCCAACTATTACAACGACGCGGAGCGGACACTCGGCCGAGCAGCACGGCTGATCGTCTAACCCGGCCGGTTGTTCCACGGAAATCAGGCAACGTCCGTTCGTTGCCACGATCTGATCGGGCTGTATTCAGAGGCAAATCCGTGGGCGTCGCCCCGGCACGCCGCAACCAGATCGCGATTGAGCGAACGACGCGGGGATTCAGGATTGCTTACCTCGACCGCGTTTTGGCGCGCCCGAAGCTTTAGGGGAAACTCGTCCCGGTTTGCTACGGCCGGCCACATCTTTTTTTGCTGAACCACCTTCGCCGCCGGAGATCATTCCGGGACTGCTCTCCGCCTCCTCCCTATCGATCTCGCGTGAGGCTTGTTCCCAGTGCAGTTTCTCCTCGCCGACGGGCCGACCTTCCCTTTCCCAGATTTCGTGAGCACGCGCCCGAATCCGAGCCTCTCGATCGCCAGCCATGGCTTCCTCCCTGCTTCGCATTTTTCGCCTCGCAAGCGTCTCCGCAAACGATGGTTTTGTCCAGCTATGAAGCGGCGAGGCTGGCATCGCGGTGGTTCGCCGATGCCCTCGCATCCATGCCGCGACAAGGTAAGCCGTATTGATGAAGATTGCTGACCGGCTCGCGAATTCAGGCTGTGCGCGGAGTGCTTTGATGTGCCTGACTTTTCGCGAGGGCAATAAAGCCTCGCTTGACCGTGGCAAACAATGCCGGCGGCAGGGGCCCGTAATAGCCGCTCTCGGTCTCCAGCGGCCGGACGTCCGGTCCGGGCCAGGCAAACCGATTGCTTTCCGTCAGAACGATCCATGACCGCTCGTGATCTAGCCGCAAGCGTAGCTTGACCGCAGCCGGGATCTCGACGGCATCATCGGGATTGGATGGCGGGGTATGAGTGATCGGCAGCACCCGAACGACCGGAGTGCCGTCCTCCTGCATGGCGACCAGGGCCAACACCAGGCAGGGCCGGTCCTTGTCCCCCTCCTCTCGCCCTTCGAGGTGTTGCCAATGCCATAGATAGGAATAGCGGAAGACGTAGCCGACCTTGATTTCAGTCGGCAGCATTTTTTGCCGTCAGCGGATTTGCCCCGGAAAGTTCGTCGTTGAGATGGTCAAGCCCCGGCTCCATTTCAGATGCTTCAACCGCAGCGATCTCGTCCGCACTCAGTTCTGCCGTGAGCTCAACCCGCCGATCGCGCTTCGACAACCGAACAAAATCCTCGTAGGCCATCAGCACGGTACGCGGGCGGCCGTTCTTGGTGATTATGACGGGGTCTCGAACCGCGGCATCCTGGTAAGCACCGAAGTTTTTCGAGACAGCGGCAGCAGTAACGGTGGTGGTCATCGGAAGCTCCTTGCATTCCGGAATATACGGGATTTACGGCATTGCCGCAAGGATTGAGGGCTAACCATAATGAGGATGGGCCGTAACAGCCACAGCTTGCCAAAAGCGGCAAGGCCGCTCGAACCGGCGTAACATGCGCTGATAGAATGCGATGGGCGCTCATCCCGTCATCCTTGACATCGACCCATTGGTCTTGAAGGCGGCCATCAGCATCGGCCCGACCGAAAACTCCCCTGCTCTGGCCTTATCGGTCAGCACGCGGAGATAGCCGCCAGCCGAATTGATGTGCTGCGCCCGCTGCAGAATACAGGCGATCACGATTGCCGCAGCTTCCTGCCCCATGACATGGCAGGCGTCCTCGTATGCGGACGGCGACACGCCGAGATAGCCGCGCACCTGGGCCGCCGTTGCCATGAAATCGCGCCAATTGCCGATCCCGTCGACGGCGTAATCCGCAATTTCGGGGCAGGCTTTCAGCACCAGCCCAAGCGGATACCCTTTCGGCTTCTCGGCCTCCCTCGTTCTTGGCTCGGCCGTCGCCCCGCTTTTTTCGAAAGCAGGTTCAAATTCAAAAATTGAGTCGGTATTTGAATCAGATTGCTGCCGTCCAGTATGGGACTCATTGCCATCCGGATTCACAACATTCATGTGAGAATCCAATAGGTTGTCCACTTCCTCGCGGATCGCTGCCAAATCGGCTACAAACGGCTCCAGGTCGTCGACAGTCGCCCGGCGCGGAATTGCGTCCACGATCGCCCGAAATCGCCTCCAAAGGCCTCCCCAGTCACCCGCGGCGCCCTCCTCGACAGCCACCTCGATCAGCTTGGAGATATCCCGCCTGTGGAGCGTGATCCTCTCCCTCATGAGCTTCAGGGCGCGGTTATCGGCTTGAACGCGTTCTGCGGCCTCCTGAAACTCGTCAGCGCGTACCAAAAGCGGCGCCAGGGAGAAGCCGAACGCGTCCTCGAAGTCCCCTCCCCCACCTTTGCGGGCATATCTCTTGCCATTCGGGCTGTCCCGGCGAAGGATCAGGCCGCAATCGAGCAATGCCGACAGATGCCGCCTGAGCGTCGTGTCGGCCATACCGTGTGCCCTGAGCGACAGCTGCTTGTTCGACGGAAAGACGATCAGACCGTTTTCCTCGCTCAGCTCGTTATCGGGATAGAACGACAGCAGGCCTGCAAGTACCGCCAGGGAACGGTCCCCGATGCCGACGAGGCTTTTGCCTTCGCAAAGCCACCTGTAGAGCTGCCATTTGTCTACGGACTTCCCTTCGGGGATTTCGCGTGATTCATTCTGCGCTGCCAACAAGGCAAGCGACATCGGCCGCCGCCCAAAGGGCGTCGCTGCAATACCCGTCTCCATTTCTTCCTTCGCCTTCAGTTAGGCAAAAGAAATCCGCTCGCCGAACCGACGCTTAAAACTCTTGACAGTGATTCGCGGAAATGAGATTCTCGAAGTGCGATCTACGAGAAAGGGCTTCCGCGACGGCGACGTTCGGGGGCCTTTTTCTTTTGCGGTTTCAGTTCTCCTGCTTCGACTTCCAATCGGCATAGAGGTCATCCAGCCGTTCGGTAATGTATGCTGCAAACAGCGGCCCATTGACCTCGCCAATGGCGATTGTGGTGGTTTTGCCGTTGGCCTTCAGCGAGACGCGAACCGATTTGTCTTCAGGGGCCCAGGATTTGAGAGCGCTGATGTCTTTGGGCGTTTTCTCAGGTTTTGTTGCCAGGGCATCGACCACTGCTTGAAAGCGTTGATCGCTGGAGAGCGCCTTGGTTTCTGGCGCGGACAGCGATGCCAGCAGGTTTTTGACGTTTGCCTTCGGCAGCTGATCCGCGAGTTCCATCCACCGCCTACGGCCGATCTCAGGCGCTGCACCTATGGCTTCAATCAACTCGATTGGCACCTGCCGCACAACTGAGATCATCTTCGACAGAGCGGCCTTATCGATCCCAAGAGCTGCCATGATGGTTTCTCGGGAGAATGAGCGGTCTTCCAACCGAACTGCAAAGAGTGCTCGCTCGATGTATGAAAGATTGGTCCGGGCGTTGTTCTCCTGCCCTTGGCTGACTACGAGCTGGTCGTCAGAAAGTGCCCGGACGACTGCACGGACCTTGATGCCTAGTGCCTTAGCGGCCGCCAGTCTCCGATGGCCGTAGGCGACCTGGTACCTTCCCGGACCATCTGGATGAGGGCGCACTAGAATCGGAACCTGTTGTCCGTGGTCCTTGATTTGCTCGCTAAGCTGGGCGAGCTTGACGGCATCGATGCCAATGCGATCGCTGACGAAAGAGGAAGCAACGAGGGCTGGATCGATCTCAATGATCGTTTGCCCTTCGGCTAACTGCTTCTCGATATCCTGGGCGCGCTCGAACTTCTCCGTGATGTTGCCGAGGGTCTTGGTGATCCCCCCAACGGGAGGGTTGCGTATGGACGGAGGAACGAAGCCTGCAATCGGTCTCGCAGCCGTCATGGGCGATGAAGTTTCAGTCGCTGGGTTATCAACCGAAACCTCAATGAGATTCTTGCGGGCCATTATTTCCTTCCCCAAGTCGCTTTCAGTAAGCCTTCGATTTCCGAATTGACCTGATTTAATGACTCCATTGCCCGGTCGTAGGTTCCCCTGGTGAATTGCGACCGCTCGACTTCATAGAGGGTCTGCTTTGTCACGCCCGCGTCGGAGATCGCCGTCGATTTGAGCATGGGGCTGTGAAGCATCCGATTCCCAAAGATGGCGCGCATGAAGCCAGTCATCTGGCTCTGCGGCCCGTCATTCGGCTCGAAACGTGTCACGAGATAGCGCATCCAGTCGTAGCTGGTGCGACCCCCTGCCCTTTCCACGACTGCCATCAACTCGCTGGTCATCGCCAGAAATTGGCTCATCGACATCACATCGAGCATTTGTGGGTGAACGGTAATGAGAACCGATGTCGCGGCACAAAGCGCCGACATCGTCAAGAAGCCCAGTTGCGGGGGGCAGTCGATAATGACCAAATCGTACAGGCTTTCAATATCGGTCAGGACTTCCCCGATACGGGCAAAGAACATCGATTCCGCCGATCCGGTCATTATCGCTTTCGGGGTCTCATGTTCAAATTCCATCAACTCGAGATTGCCCGGCACAATGTGCAGATTCGGAGTGTATGTCGCCCGCACGATGTCCGAGAGCGGTCGCGGGTCGTCATACCGGATAGCGCCAAAGAGCGTCTCTCCGGCGCCAACATCAAGTTCGGGCTGATGGCCGAACAGAGCGGAAAGCGAGGCTTGCGGATCGAGATCAATCGCCAGAACCTTGTAACCTCGAAGCGCCAAATACTGGGCAAGGTGCGCGGACGTGGTAGTTTTTGCAGAACCCCCTTTGAAATTCATGACCGCAATCACTTGAAGTTTCTCTCCAGGACGGCGGCTCGGGACATATTTGGGGGACCCGTTCTTTTCGTCGAGAGTCTGTCGAATCCGCCCCATGTCGTCCGGCGTGTACATGCGCCGACCGTTAGCCAGCGGCTCTGGGCCATAGCCTTCGGAAGCAATCTGCCTGAGGTACCCTTCTCCGATGCCGATGTAGTAGGAGGCCTCGGCCGGGCTGAAATTGCGAATCACCTTCTGAGAATTCGGAGGAAAAATCTTCTGCTGGTGCAACTGCAACTGACGTGACAGTTCCAGCGAATCCGCCGACAACATGGACGGCAGGTGCTCCTGTTCACGCCTTTGAAAAGAAGTCTGTAACAT